>JAUWDL010000040.1 GCA_030608825.1 Gemmatimonadales bacterium | reverse complement strand
CGGCTGGGAGAGGTGCCCCGCCGTGCCGCCCGAGATGCTGCTTCTACCGGGGTGGTTCTACTTCAACCTGAACGAGATGTCCTCCTGGTCACGCGGCATCTTCGTCCCGCTGTCGATCATCTGGGCGTACAAGCCGCAGTGTCCGGTTCCCGAGCACGCGCACATCCCCGAGCTGTTCGTGCCGGCGAGCGAGTCTCGAACGACGACGAACGGCGATGGCGCCTGGACGAGAGGATGGCACTACCTGTTCCACCGTGCGGATCAGGGGATCAAGCTTCTGGAGCGTGGGCGCTTCAAGGTTCTCCGTCGCAAGGCGCTGCGCGTCGCCGAGGAGTGGACCCGAAGGCGGCTCGTCATGAGCGACGGTCTGGGAGCGATCTTCCCCGCGATCGTCAACACCGTGTTCGCCTTCCGCTGTCTCGGCTATTCGCTGGACGATCCGGTCATCGAGAGTCAGATCACTGCGCTCGAGAAGCTGGAAGTGGACCTCGGGGACACGCTGAAGATCCAGCCCGCGCTCTCGCCGGTGTGGGACACGGCCCAGGGGGCCCGGATCCTCGCGGCGACGGGTCTCGACCCGGATCACGAGGCGCTCCGGCGAGCGGCGGAGTGGCTGCTCACCAAAGAGGTGAGACATCCCGGGGACCGGCACCGGAAGAACGGCCACCGCGACCGCGAGGTCAGCGGCTGGTACTTCGAGTACGCGAACGAGTTCTACCCTGACTGCGACGACACGGCGATGGTGCTCACCGCCCTCGGGCGGATGCGGATCACCGACCCCGAGCTCGGAGAGCGGGTCGACGCGGCACGGGGTCGTGCGCTTCGGTGGCTGCTCTCGATGCAAAACCCCGACGGCGGGTGGGCGGCCTTCGACCGGGGCTGCGACAAGGAGCTGCTGAAGCTGATCCCGTTCGCCGATCACAACGCGATGATCGATCCCAGCTCGGAGGACATCACGGGTCGCGTGCTCGAGACGCTCTCGCTCGAGGGCTTCGATCCGAACGACCGCGCGGTTCAGCGGGCCATCGCGTTTCTGGATTCGCGCCAGTGCGAGGACGGCACGTGGTACGGCCGCTGGGGCTGCAACTACATCTACGGCACCTGGCTGGCCCTGGACGGCCTCAGCCGGTTCGACGTGGACATGCAGCAGGAGCGCTACCAGAAGCCCGTTCGTTGGCTGCGGTCCCGTCAGAACGAGGATGGCGGGTGGGGCGAGACACTACGCTCGTACGAAGAGCCGGAGCTGAAGGGTATCGGCGACAGCACGGCTGCTCAGACCTCCTGGGCGCTGCTGGGGCTGTTCGCGACCGGCGACCACACGACTGATGCGGTTTGCCGCGGCGTGGATTTCCTCAGGCGCATGCAGCTCGAGGACGGGTCCTGGGACGATGAGCATTGGACGGGCACCGGCTTCCCGAAGGTGTTCTATCTGAAGTATCACCTCTACGACGACTACTTCCCGCTGCTCGCTCTCGCCACGTACCGTCAGGCGATCGATCTCTGAGATGCGTTTTCCCCTCCACATCACGACCGACATGGTCCGGCTGCAGGTGAAGAACGCCCTGCAGGGCAACAAGCGCTTCCCGTTCGTGATGATGCTCGAGCCACTGTGGACCTGCAATCTGGCCTGTCTCGGCTGCTCGGTGGAGCGGCATACCGGGGAGCTCAAGGACCGTCTCCCGGTGGATGTCTGCCTCAAGGCGCTGGATGAGTGCGGGGCGGGGGTCGTGTCGCTGTGCGGCGGAGAGCCGACGGTCTACCCGGAGCTCAAGGAGCTCATCGACGGGATCATCGCCCGCAGGAAGCACATCTATCTCTGCACCAACGCGCTGCTGCTCGACAAGCGCGTGTTCGGCAAGATCGAGCCCCACAAGCGAATCACGATCAACGTCCACCTCGATGGGATGAGAGAGACGCACGACTACGTCGTCGACCGGGAAGGCGTGTTCGACAAGGCGGTCGCGATGATGAGGGAGGCCAAGCGCCTCGGCTACCACGTGATCACCAACACGACGGTGTACAAGCAGACCGAGATCGCGGAGGTCGAGGAGCTGTGCGAGTTCCTGACGCGTGACGTGGGCGTCGACGGGATGCTCATCTCGCCGGGCTATCAGTACGAGTCCGTCGAACAGAGCATCTTCCTGACCGGTCAGGACATCGAGCGGAAGTTCAAGCGCGTGCTCGAGCTCTCGGATCGCTACAAGTTCACCTCCACTCCGATGTTCCTGGAGTTCGCGGCAGGCACTCGAGACTACGCCTGCTCTCCCTGGAGCACCGTGACCTTCACCCCGATAGGGTGGAAGGGGCCCTGCTACCTGATCCAGAAGACGAACACGTTCGACTGGGATGAGTTCTGGAACGGTACGGATTGGAGCTACTGGGAATCCCGATCCGATCCGCTGTGCACGAACTGTAAGATGCACTCGGGCTTCGAGGCGTCTGCGGTCATCGAGCTGCGGAGGAACCCGCGTGACATGGCGCGGATGGTGAAATGGAATCTGGCCGGGTAGCAGCCATCTCGGGCGGCCCCCGCACGGCTGTCGTGGCCGCGATACCGGAGGAAATCGCTCCTCTGGTAGGTCGGCTGACGAACCGGACCGAGGCTCCACTGGCGGCGGAGGCCTCGGGTGGCTGGCTCAGCCTGACGTTGGGCTTTCTCGGCGACGAGCCGCTGGCGGTTCTCGTCACGGGGGATGGGGCGGCACGCGCGCGGTATGGCGTGCGGGCTCTGCTGGAGGCCGTGCCGGTGAGCCGGTTGCTGGCTGTCGGCTCGGCCGGCGGTCTCAGCCCGGACCTCACGCCGGCGGATCTCATCATGGCGCGTCAGGTCATCTCGACCGACGGGTCGCGCCGCGAGGCACCGGAGGCGTCGGACTCGGCCGCTCGGGCCGCCGGGGCAAGGCTCGGCACTGTCGTCACGGTCGACGATCTGGTCCTGACGTCGGATGAGAAGCGCCGCGTGCGGGAGAGCGTCGTTCCTGCGGAGGACGCGAGCGTTCTCGATCTGGAATCCGCCTACTTCGTCGCGGCGGCCGAGGAGGCCGGGGTCCCGTGGGTCGTCATTCGGGCGGTCCTCGACACGGCTTCCGAGACCCTTCCGGACTTCCTTCACGACTGCTCCGGACCGGGCGGGGAGATCCAGAGGCCGGCCGTCCTGCGTCACGCCGCACGTCATCCGCGAGTCATACCCGACCTCTTGCGAATGAAGAGCCGGATCGACCTTTGTGGCCGGGCTCTGGCGGAGGCCGTGGCCGGCTATCTTTCCATCTCCGGTGGCGTTTCAACGCGGGTGGCGAGCTGATGGCCCCCATCGGAACGATCGAGGCCGAGCGAGGCTCGGCGATCTCCGGCTTTCTTCTCCGGCTCGGCGAGTTCCGCGAGCGTCTGGAGAGAGAGCTGGCCGACTTCTTCGACCGGAAGCTCCGCGAGGTGTCGGAGGAGCCGGAGAGCCGCGAGCTCGTCGAGGAGGTGCGTCGTCTCGTCACCGGCGGAGGAAAGCGCCTCCGGCCGGCTCTGGTCTACCAGACGTACCGGGCGTGTGGAGGAGATTCCGATAAGGCGGTGCTGCCGCTCGCCATGAGCTCGGAGCTTCTCCACACCTATCTGCTCATTCACGACGATATCATGGACCACAGCGAGATGCGCAGAGGGCAGCCCTCCGCGCACGCTCGTTTCAAGGAGATCCACCAGGCTCGCGGCCGGCCGGGCGACGCCGCCGACTTCGGGCGTTCGGTGGCCATACTGCTCGGTGATCTAGCACACACGTGGGCCGTGGAGTTGTATGCTTCGGCCCGCTCCTCGCTTGGCGACGAGTCGGCGAACGGGCGTGCTCTCGACACGGCGTTCTCGGGAATGTGCGAGGAGGTGATCCGCGGCCAGTACCTGGAGATGCTGCTTCCGTACGAGCCCGATCCGACCGAGGATCAGCTGCTTCGGGCGCTGCGCCTCAAGTCGGGCCGGTACTCCGTCGAGCGTCCGATAGAGCTCGGGGCGCTACTGGCCGGGGCTCCGTCAGGAGCGCTGGCGGCGCTGGCTCGGTACGGCCGAGCCGTGGGAGAGGTCTTCCAGCTGCAGGATGATGTGCTCGGCACCTTCGGCGACGCGGACGCGGTCGGCAAGCCGGTGGCGTCGGATCTGATCGAGGGCAAGTACACCTTCCTCATCCACCGGACACTGGGGCTCGCCGAGGAAGGCGAGGCGAAGGAGCTTCGCGCGATACTCGGGCGACCGGATCTGGGAGACGAGGAGGCGAGTCGCGCCAGAGAGATCATCCTCGAGTCCGGCGGGCTCGAGGCCGTCTCCCGGATGATCGAGGAGCGTCTGGAGGACGCCCGGTCGGCGCTGGAAGAGGCGCCGCTGAGATCCGGAGACCACGGGTTCCTGGAGGGCTTGATCGAGTACTCGGGACACCGGGACCGATGAGCGACCGGGACACCGCGACGGCGATCGAGCGGGACCGGAAGGCCGAGCACATCCGCCTGGCGCTCGACGCCGGCAACCAGGCCGGACGCAGCTTTTTCGACGACTACGCCTTCGAGCACCAGGCGTTACCCGAGATCGCCCTCGACGATATCGACCTTTCGGTCGAGTTCCTCGGAAAGCGTATCGAGGCGCCTCTCCTGGTCTCCTGCATGACCGGCGGCACGGAAGCGGCGGGTGAGATCAACCGGAACCTGGCACGGGCGGCGGAGGATCGCCGCATAGCTCTCGGCGTCGGCTCGCAGCGCAAGGCGATCGAGGATCCGCTCCAGGCTGCCAGCTTCCAGGTGCGGGATCTCGCGCCCTCGATCCCTCTTCTGGCGAACCTCGGGGCCGTTCAGCTCAATTACGGGTACGGAATCGCGGAGTGCCGGGCCGCCGTCGAGATGATTGACGCGGACGCCCTGGCGTTCCATCTAAATGTGCTCCAGGAGGCGATTCAGCCCGAAGGCGACACGGATTTCAGTGACCTGTTGCCGAAACTGGGAGAGATCGCTCGGGAGCTCGAGGTTCCGGTGATCGCCAAGGAGATCGGCTGCGGGATCTCCGGCGGCACGGCGCGGGCTCTGGCGGAGCAGGGGATCCGAATCATCGACACGGCCGGGTTGGGTGGGACGAGCTGGGCCCGCATAGAGGCTCGTCGCGCCGATGACGTCGAGATCGGCGAGCTGTTCGTCGATTGGGGCGTTCCGACGCCTGTCTCGATCCAGGAAGTGGCCGCAGTCCCGGGCGTTACCGTGATCGGGAGCGGTGGGATCAGAAACGGACTGGACGCGGCGAAGGCGATCGCCCTCGGCGCGCACCTGGTAGGCACGGCCTACCCGCTGTTGAAGCCCGCCACGGTGTCGGCCGAGGCGGTGATCGAAAGGGTCGGGCGGATCGTGGACGAACTCAGGATCGCGATGTTATGTGTGGGGACACGTACGATCGACGAGCTTCGGCGCGTCGACCTGCTTAAAAGGTCCAGGACATGAGCAAAGCATCCACCGTAGCCTCCAAGGCCTCCAAGCCCTCCAAGGCTCGGACGCGGGACCAGCTGGTCCAGGCGCTCGTCGCGGGGGAGATCGGCTTTCACGAGCTTCCAGGCGATCTTCCTCCGGATGTTCACGCGGAGATCAGGCGGCAGGCCCTCGAGCGGCTGACCGGCGCCAGTCTGGAAGACATCGGGTACTTCTCGCTCGACTCGAACCGGGCCGCGTTCCGAAACTGCGAGAACTTCATCGGTGTGGCGCAGGTCCCGATGGGCGTCGTGGGGCCCTTGCACGTGCGAGGCGAGCACATGGATGAGGAAGTCTATGTGCCGCTCGCCACGACGGAGGCCGCGCTCGTGGCCAGCACGAATCGGGGCTGCTCGGCGATCCGCGCCGCCGGCGGAGCCCGGGTGCACGTGGAGGATGTCGGGATGACGCGGGCGCCCGTCTTCCGGACGTCGGGACTCGATGCCACTCGGAAGTTCGTAGGGTGGGTCGAGGAGCGGATCGACGAGATCCGCCGTATCGCCGAGAAGACGAGTCGCCACCTGAAGCTGCTCGACGTTCGACCCAAGAGCTTCGGCACGACGGTGCTGCTGCGCTTCCGGTTCGCCTCCGGGGACGCCATGGGGATGAACATGGCGACGATCGCCTGCGACCGGATCGTCCGGGAGCTCATCGAGCCCGAGACCGGTGTCGATTGCGTCGCCCTGTCGGGTAACTACTGCGTCGACAAGAAGCCGGCGGCGATCAACTTCCACGAAGGAAGGGGCAAGCGGATCTTCGCGGAAGTCATTCTCGAGGCCGCCGTGTTGCGCAGAATCCTCAAGACGACGGCACGCACGCTCGTCGAGGTTCAGTATCGGAAGAACCTTCTCGGCTCGATCGCCGCGGGCGCCGTGGGCTTCAACGCGCACTACGCCAACCTGCTGGCCGCGCTCTTCATCGCGACGGGACAGGACCCGGCGCACGTCGTGGAAGGCTCTCTCGGCATCACCTGCATCGAGGCGTTCGGCCCCGAGGCCGTCTACGCCTCGGTCTACCTGCCGGCCGTGCCGATCGGATGCGTCGGCGGCGGAACAGAGCTGGACACGCAGAGACAGGCCCTCGATATGTTGGGGATCAGGGCGGATCCGACGCAGCCCGGAAGAGCCGCGCTGCGCCTGGCGGAGATCTTTGGGGCCACGGTGCTGGCGGGGGAGATGTCGCTGATGGCGGCGTTCACCTCTCAGGACCTGGCCAGTGCGCACGAGAAACTGGGCCGCGGAAATGCACCCCCAGACGGTCGGCCCGGCAGCGGCTGATCCCGCCCCCGTAGTGTCCGGGGCTTTTGGGTGGTCAGGGAGCGGGCGGCGGCGGTCGCCCGCTCGGCGCTTGTAACGATGTTGACCACCGTTCGGGCCTCGGTACCGGGGAAGTTGATTCTCATGGGGGAGCACGCGGTCGTGTACGGTCATCCGGCGCTTGTCACGGCCGTGGATCTGCGCCTCGTGGCCGCGGTGACCCAGAGGCCGAGGATGACGGACGGCGGGTCCGTCACCATCCGCGCGACCGAACGCGCGGGTGGCACCCTTCAGGCGCTGGAGCTCCATTCGACGTGGGCCGATCTGGCCTCCTACGCCGAGTCGGTGCGGGAGCGGTGGGAGCGCTATGCCGATGCGCCCACCGCGGAGGGCTTCGAGGGCGTGAGCGACGATGACCCCGCCCACCTCATCAAGGTCGCGCTCGGCGAGGCCATCGCCCACCTGCTGGAAGAGCCCGGAATCATCGCTTCGGCCGATCCTCCATCTTTGACGCTCGAGGTGGAGTCCCGGATTCCGCTCGGCCGGGGCATGGGCAGCTCGGCGGCGCTTGCCGTCGGTGTCGTCGCCGGCACCCTCGCCGCCTGCGGTCCCCCCGTCGCGGACGACGTCGTCGAGCGGATCGCTCTCGACGTCGAAAAGCGACAGCACGGGTTCCCTTCGGGTGTCGATGGATCCACGGTCCTGCAGGGCGGAATGGTCTGGGCGGAACCGGACGCGAGGGGAGAGCTCCAGTTCAGCCGGGCGCTGGATCGCTCGAAGCTGCTGGCGGCGTTCCGCGTGTTCGACACCGGGCCGCCGGCCGAATCCACGGGCACGGTCGTCGAAGCGGTACGCGAGCGCGTGGAGGACGAACCCGAGCGCTACCGGCCGCTCCTCGAGCAGATGGGCGAGACGACACGGACGTTTCGATCCGAGCTCGCCGAGAGCGAGCCCGAGCCGGCCGCCGTGATTGCCTGCATCCGCGAGTACGAGCGGGGGCTGGAGGAGCTGGGCGTCGTTCCCGGGGAGGTCCGAGAGCTGATCCGGAAGATCGAGGCCGAGGGAGGCGCCGCGAAGATCTCGGGGGCCGGCTCTTTGGAATCAACGCCCGCCGGCGCCGGCTGCATCCTCGTCTTCCATCCGGAGCCCTCGATTTTGGACGGTTGGGCGTTTCTCCGGAGCCTGCGTCGGTACGATGTGGCTCTCGGAGCTCCCGGATTGCGATTGGAGGCCGCGTGAACGGACGTGCCACGGCGGAGGCGCCCGCGAACATCGCGTTCATCAAGTACTGGGGGGCCCACGATCTCGAGCGGGGCGTTCCCCTCAACACCTCCATATCGATGACTCTCGACCGGTGCGTCAGCACCTGCACCGTCGAGACGCGCCCCGCCGAGTCCGACGAACCCGGCTCGGCGGACGAAGTGTTTCTCGCCGAGTCGGAAGGCCTTCAGCCCGCGCCGGAAGCCTTCGCACGCCGCGTTCTGGACCATCTGGATCGTCTCCGGTGCCTGGTGGACGACGACGTGTCCTTCCGGGTGGCGACGAAGAACAGCTTCCCGGCCGCGGCGGGC
>JAUWDL010000047.1 GCA_030608825.1 Gemmatimonadales bacterium | reverse complement strand
ATCTACGCGGAGTACCTCGACGAGCCGTATCCCGCCCGGTCCACCGTCGAGGTGGCTCGTCTTCCCAAGGACGCGCGGATCGAGGTGGACGTGGTTGCGAAGCGACGGTGAGCTCTGGAGAGGCCGGCGACGGAACGCCCGGTCCACCAGGGTCCACGGGAGCGGATGGAGGACTGGTGTCTCCTGCGGTCTTCAAAACCGACACGACGGCCGTGAAGGTCGTTGGCTGGGTTCGATTCCCAGACGCTCCCGCCATTTGCCAATCGGTGCTTCGCCGGTTCCTCGTCGTGCTGCTCACGGCTGCGGCCCTCGCGTTTGCCGCCCCGGCCCCGGGTCTGCGAGCGCAGGAACCGGAGCCTCTTCCCGCCGGCCAGGACACACTCCGGGCGGAAGAGGATCCGGAGGAGGGCGGCACCGTGGACCAGGAGGAGGAGGCCGATCAGGCGGCCCCGGATAGCGAGCAGCCGGTCAGTCCCGCCGGCGCCATGCTCCGCTCGGTCATCCTCCCGGGCTGGGGTCAGACCGCCGCGCACCAGCCGGCGCGAGGTGCCATCTACTTCACGGTGTGGTCCGGCGGCGTCTTCATGATCCTGAAGTCCAACGCGGAGGTGAACGCGGCCAAGCGCGCCGAGGACGAGGAGCTGGTCGACAGCCGAACGGGGGCCCGGGAGGATTGGATGCTCTTCACCGGCCTCTGGATGCTGTTCAGCGGTGTGGACGCCTGGGTATCGGCACAGTTCACCGGGTTCGAAGGCGAGGTGCGTCCGCCGCAGGACGGCTCTCCCGGGGTCGAGTTCAGCTATCCCGTGAAGCTGTTTTGAGACGCATGGCCAGGTCGGGATGAACCGCCCGCCGGAGCTGCTTGGGCACGCGCCGATCGGTGTCTTCGACTCGGGCGTCGGAGGGCTGACGGTGGTGCATGCCCTGCGTGAGCGGCTTCCCCTCGAGTCGATCCTCTACCTGGGGGACACCGCGCGCGTCCCCTACGGGCCGAAGTCTCCGGACACGGTCCGGCGATATGCCGGCGAAGCCGCCGATTTTCTGCTCGCCAGGGACGTGAAGCTCATCGTGATCGCGTGCAATACCGCGACCGCGCGGGCGGCCGACGATGTGGCCTCGCGTGTGCCGGTCCCCGTGGTGGGCGTCATCGAACCGGGCGCGACGGAGGCGGTCCGGAGATCCCGCGGCGGCAGGATCGGGGTCATCGGGACGCAGGGCACCATCGAGAGCGGCATCTACGAGCGGGTGATCCGGGAGCTGCGTCCCGACGCGACCGTCCTGAGCGTGCCGTGTCCGCTCTTCGTCGCGCTTGCCGAGGAAGGATGGACACGTGGTGACGTGGCGCGCCTCACGGCCGAGCGGTACCTGGAGCCTCTGCTGCGAAGAGAGATCGACACGCTCGTGCTGGGCTGCACCCACTACCCGCTGCTCAAGCCGCTTCTCACCGAAGTCGCTGCGGGAGTGGAGCTCATCGATTCCGCGGAGGCCACGGCGTCGGTCGTCGCCAGCACCCTGGCCGATCTGGAGATCGCCGCCGAGCCGACCGGTCGCCCGGCCACGGCCCGCTACTTCGTGACGGATGACGCCCGGCAGTTCGGCGCCGTGGCGAAGCGGTTCCTGGGAGAGCCGGTCGACAGCCTGGAGTGGGTCAGTCTGGGTGCCAGTGCCTGAGCTCGATCGAATCGGCCGTGAGCAGCGCGTAGCTGCGGTGGTGGATCCAGTCTCCGGCGTTCAGGTAGTGACGTCCGGGCTCTATCTCCACCAGCTCGGGCCGGTGGGTGTGCCCGAATACGACGAGGTCGATCTCGGGGCGGCTCGCGAGCAAGGCTCGGGCATGTTCGCCGAGGCGCTCGGCCCGCTCGTGATCATCCCCCGCCTGGCCTTCCAGTCGGGCCGGCGTCCCGCTGACCCGCCGTACGAGCGGGAGCGAGAGATCCGGGGGCGCGAGCCGGAAGAGAGCGCGGAACGCTCGACTCCGGATCAGTCCTCGAAAGGCCCGATAGGCGCCCTCGCCGTCCAGCAGGCCGTCGCCGTGAGCCACGTAGGCGCGCCGGTTCGCCAGCACGGTCGTGACGGGAGCGTCGAGCAACTCGATCCCCACATCATCGCCGAGGAAGCTGCCCGTCCAGGCATCGTGGTTTCCACCGACGAGACGTACCCGCACGCCCGCGTCGACCAGGTCGGCGAGGCGGCGCAGGACCGGGAAGTAGCGACGCAGGATGACGCTGCGGTACTCGAACCAGAAATCGAACAGGTCGCCGTTGATCAACAGCTCGTCGATCTTGCCGGGCAGCGACTCCAGGAAGGAGAGGAACGCCTGCTCGCCATCCGGCGGGATCTCGCCGAGGTGAATGTCGGAGACGACGATGGTGGGTCGAGCGGTCGTACCGGAAGCGGTCATGCCGAAAGATAGATCGTGCGAACCCGAGCGCGAAACGCGGGCAGTGGATGGACCCCCGCACTGCGTGGAGGTGACGGTTCGTTACGCGGAGACGGATCAGATGGGCCGTGCCCACCATGCGGTGTATGTCGTCTGGTGCGAACTCGGCCGCACCTCGATGATGCGCGAGCGCGGCGTTTCCTACGCCGAGATCGAGCGAAACGGGGTGCTCCTGCCCGTGACGCGCCTGGAGGTGGAGTATCGCGCCGCGGCGCACTACGAGGAGACGGTGCGCATCGAGACGAGAGTGGAGGCGGCGCGGAGCCGCTCGGTCAGATTCGCCTACGAGATCATCGGCCCAGGTGAGCGTCTCCTGGCCCGGGCTCGCACCGACCTCGCGTGCATCGATGGCGAAGGCCGGCCTCGCAGGATCCCTCACGAGGTGCGCGAAGCTCTGAAGGCAGCCGCGCCATGAGCGGCCGGCGGGCATCGGCGGCCGCGCTGATTCTGGCGGCGATCGCCGGGTGCTCCAAGCAGGTACAGACGGGACCGCCGCTTGCAGATCCCGAGATCGTGGCAGCGCGCGTGCGGGAGGCCACCGGCCCTCCCGGACCCTTCCGGCTGCGCTTCGACTGGCAGTACGCGGACGAGCACGGCCAGTTGAGCGGGGAGGGGGTGGCGCGATACAACCCGACCGACTCTCTCAGACTTGATCTCTTCGCGCCGGGAGACGCATCGATGGGTGTCTCGCTCACGCCGAGCGGTCTGACCACCCTGGGCGAGATCGAGGAGGTGAGGCTGCCGGGCCCGGCCTTCCTCTACGCGATGGCGGGGATCTTCCGTCCCGGCGGGACGTCGCCTGGCCGTGGCTTTCTCACCGACAGCTCGAAGGTCCTGGTGTTTCCGGTCGGGGGCGACTCTCTCTTTGCCCACGTGCAGGGTTCTCGCGTCCTTCGGCTCGAGGAGCGCCGCTCGGGACGCGTGCGGAAACGGATCGAGGTTTCGTGGGATGGCCTCGGGGTGTGGCCAAAGAGCGCCGAGTATCGCGATTTTGTAGAATCACGACGCGTCCGCTGGGAACTGACCGAGACGACCGAGGTGCTGACCAGACATGCTGCCGAAATCTACGAACTTCCTCATCGCATGTAGCCTGGTCGGGGCTCTCGCCAGCGGCGGGTGCTATGGCTTCTCCGGGGGCGGCGGGCTGCCCTCTCACATGAACACGGCTTTCGTGCCGCCGGTCCAGAACGATACGCCCCGTTTCACGCTCACCGAGAGGATGACGCAGTCCCTCCTGGATGCCGTTCGGAGCAAGCTGGGGCTCCAGCTTGCCGCGCAGGACGAGGCGGACCTCATCGTGACCGCCCGGATCACCCGATACTCCGACGTCGCTCTCAACTTCGACGCCAGGGAGGGGGAGACGACCCAGGTCTTCCAGCGCCGCATCACCATTACCGCTGAAGTGGAGATCTTCGACACGGAGCTCGAAGAGATGTACTGGAGCTCCCGGTCGGTGACCGGGGTCGGCGAGTACTCACCGGAGACCGAGCAGGAAGAGGTCGCAGAGACGATCGCGTTGGACAACCTGACGCAAAAGATCGTGGACGGAGCGCAGTCGGATTGGTAGCTGAGCCGGAGGAGCGCAGCAGGTCGCACGGAGGCGGCCGTTTCGGCTGCCTCCTTGGCCTCGCCCTCCTCGTGGCGAGCTTCTATATCGCCACCCTGTTCATCCGCGCCGAGATGAGATACCGGTCGGTATCGGAGCGAATCCAGGAGAAGGCGAGTCAGCTGAGCGTCGATGACAGGTCCGAGGCGAGAGAGAGACTCGCCCCCGTCATCAGGGAGCTCGGGCTGCCTCCGGGCGCGGAGCGGTTCGAGGTGAGCCCCGCGCCGGGAGGTGCCCGAAGGTTCCGGCTGACGGTGAAGTACGCCGACACCCTTCACGTTCTGAACTGGCAGAAGATCATCCCGCGCACCATCGAGGCCGAGACGTCGTGACCGGGATGTGGCGCCGGATCCGCCGGCCGGCCGCCGTTTTGGCGGGAGTGTGGATCATCTTCGGCTCCTCCGCGTGGGAGCTTCCCGGTCGCCTGTTCGCCGATTCGCCGGAGGCTTCGGAGGTCACGCGATCGGCTTCCATACCCGTCCAGGAGTCCGGCCACGGCGAGGCCTCCGTCGAGGAAGCGGAGGAGGACGGGCACAGACTGGAGATCTCGCACGTCTTCCTGATCCTGATCGCCATCCTTCTGGTCGGAAAGCTTTTCGGCGAAGCTGCCGAGCGGATCGGGCAGCCGGCCGTGTTGGGAGAGCTCCTCGCCGGCGTGATCCTCGGGGGAAGCATGCTGGGCGTCATCCCGGCGAGCGACACCCAGATGGGCGAGGTCATTCATGTCTTCGCCGAGATCGGCGTCTCCATCCTCCTGTTCGAGATCGGTCTCGAGACCGACCTGAAGGAGATGTTCAGGGTCGGGAAGGAGGCGGCGGCGGTGGCGCTTGTGGGCGTCCTTCTCCCGTTCGGCCTCGGCTTTTTGTACTGGTACACCTCCAACCCGTCGATCGGGATTCAGCCCGAAGGCATCGACTTCTGGATCGTGGCGATGTTCGTGGGCGCCACCCTGACGGCGACGTCGGTGGGAATCACGGCCCGCGTGCTCTCCGATCTCGGGAAGATGCACACCTCCGAGGCCCGAATCATCATCGGAGCCGCGGTGATCGACGATGTGCTGGGCATCGTGATCCTGGCCGTCGTCGCCGGCTTGGCAGGCGGGGCGGCGGTGGGCGTGCTGGCGATCGGCAAGATCTTCTTTTTCGCCGTCGGCTTTCTCGTGCTGGCGGTCGTCATCGGCAACCGGGCGGCTCCGTACCTGTTCAACATCGTGGACCGGATGCGGGTGCGAGGCGTTCTCCTCGTCACGGCCGTTTGCTTCGCACTCCTCCTGGCGGCGCTGGCCGACCTCTCGGGCTCTGCGATGATCATCGGCGCCTTCGCGGCCGGCATCATCCTCTCCTCCACCAACCAGTTCGACGCCGTGGTCGAGCGGATCGAGCCGGTGGCCGACGTCTTCACGCCGATCTTCTTCGTCGTCGTCGGGGCGCCCGTGAACGTGCGGCTCTTCATTCCGGGGAGCGAGGATTTCAGCGGCCGGGTGCTGACGGTCGGGCTCATCCTCACGGTGATCGCCATCGTCGGAAAGATCTTGGCCGGCTTCGTGATCAGGACGCCCGGCATCAACCGGACCGCGATCGGTGTCGGCATGGTCCCCCGCGGCGAGGTGGGGCTGATCTTCGCCGCGATCGGCCTGCGGGAGGGGATCCTCTCAAACGCCGTCTACAGCGCCGTCCTCATCATGGTCATACTCTCGACCTTCCTGGTGCCGCCGATCCTCAAGCAGCTGCTTCAGGATGGCGGCGGCGAATCGGACGACGAACTGGCCGGGGACGCCGGGTTGCCGGCGCCGGCCGAGGCCCATGCCCTGGCCACGATCGATCCCGGCGACACGCGGGACGATGCCTGAGACCCTTCTGATAGGCTCCCGGAAATCGGCGCTCGCTCGCTCGCAGGCGGAGTGGGTCGCGAGGCTCGTGAGCGCCGCATGGCCCGAGCTCCAGGTGCGCAACGTCTGGATGGACACGGAGGGGGACCGGAAGCGTGATGTTCCCCTTCCGGCTATCGGTGGCAAGGGTCTGTTCACGGCCGAGCTCGAAGCCGCGATCCTCGACGGCGCGATCGACATCGCCGTGCATTCCCTGAAAGACCTGCCCACCGATCTGCCGCCCGGCCTGGCCCTGCTCGCCGTGCCGGAGCGGGAGGATCCGGCCGACGTCCTCGTTTCCGCGGAAGGACTCCGGCTTTCCGAGCTGGAGGATGGGGCCCGCGTCGGGACCTCCTCGCTGCGCCGCCGCGCCCTGCTGCTCAACGCCAGACCCGAATGCCGGCCGCTCGACGTGCGGGGCAACGTGGAGACGAGGCTGGCCAAGCTCGAGCGCGACGAGTACGACGCGCTCCTCCTCGCCGCGGCCGGCCTGAAGCGCCTCGGGAGGCTCTCGCCCACGATGCAGGCCCTGGAGGCGCCGGCGTGGCTGCCCGCACCGGGCCAGGGAGCGCTAGGGATCGAGGGAAGGGCTGACGACGAGCGTGTGCATGGCCTGCTGGATGCGATCGAGGATCAGCGTGCGCGTGCCGAAACGGACTGCGAGCGTTCGGTCCTGGCCGCCCTCGGCGGTGGATGTCAGGTTCCGATCGGCGCTTTGGCTTTGCGGAAGGGAGGAGACCTCACCGTGCACGCCGCGGTGCTGTCGGAGGACGGTAGCCAGGCGATTCGGGCCTCCACGAGAGGCCCCGTCGACGATGCGGTCGGCCTCGGCCGGCTCGTGGCGGATGAGCTACGGGCCCGTGGGGCGGATGAGTTGCTCGTGAGTGGGGCTCACGGAGCCGGCGCCTGATCGCGGCTCAGGAATCCCTCTTCAGGAAGCGTTGCAGGTTCGCCAGGTAGTAGGTGAGCCCCGCCGCGGCGAGGGCGAACGAGGCTGCCAGCGCGACGTTCAAGGCCGCGCCCGTTCTCGTGAAGATGATCCCCTGCCAGACCGCGAAGAGAGCGCAGAAGAGGATCGCCGTGGCGATGAGCAGCTTGTGGAATCCGATGAGCGACATGGTACCTGAAAGATACGGGCCGCCCCCGGACGTGTACACGATGGCGCGAGAGACCATGCCGACGATGACGCTGCCGACCACCCCGCCGGCCGCTGTTGCGGCGCCGCTCAGCCCGACTGAAGCTTGAAGAATGGCCTCCGTACACGCTCCAGAGCGCGCCGCGAAGTTCCGACAGGCCGCCTTCGTCTACCTGCACGTCGGGTTGCTCTACGAGGCGGCCGTCTGGACGCTCTGGCGGGCGGGTCAGCTGCCTGCCGCTCGCGGTCCGGGGTGGTTGTGGCTTCTGGTCGGTGCCGCGATCCTGGCCCTGGTCTTCTTGGGATTGTGGCGCTGGCAGAACGTCTGGTTCGCGCGGGCGATCTGGGCGCTGCACGGTCTCCGCCTGCCCGCCCTGATCAACGCCGCCTTCCTGCGCGAACCCGGCGTTCTTGCGCCTGCCTTCTACGTCACGGCTTTGGTCGTCGTCCTCATCAACCTCTGGATGCTGGCGCGAGCAGCCTGGGACCTCTGACCGTACGGACGTGAGGAAGATCCGCACCTACGCCGATCTCGAGGGCTCGGACCGCTCCGGTCTCGGCGACCAGCTCGCCATCCAGCGTCGCCGCGTGGACCGCCGCATGAAAGCTGTGAGGACGGTCCTCGGGGTAGCGAGCGGGAAGGGTGGGGTGGGCAAGAGCTTCGTGGCGGCGACGCTCGCCTCGGCCCTTGCTCGCGGCAGAGGCTCGGCGGGACTGCTGGATGCGGATCTCAACGGCCCCACGGCGCCGTCGCTGCTCGGGCTCCCTCGCCGTTCGCTCTCCGTCACGAACGACGGCGTCGTCCCGCCGGTCGACTCAGCCGGATTGAGGGTGTTCTCCACGGACCTGCTGCTGG
>JAUWDL010000065.1 GCA_030608825.1 Gemmatimonadales bacterium | reverse complement strand
CGGACCCGGGGTAACGGGGCCGCCGGAGGAGCTGGCGCACTCTCCACTTCGCCGGGAACCATCGGTGCGAGCGGCGCCAGCGCGCCGTGCGGCAGGACGTGCAGAGCCGGCGGCACACCAGGCAGCACGAAGGCCCTTATGTGCGGGGCCACCGCGGGGTGCGGCAGGACATGGACCTCGCCGTCGTCCGAGTGCCATTGGAAGGAGTGGGGGCCACCCTCGGGGGCGACGAGCACGTTCTCACAGTCGCCCTCGGCGGGCTCCTCGAGCGTTACGGTGAAGCTGCGACGCTGGCCATCCCTGATGACCGTCACTTCAGCGGGACCGGCCTCCGCGCCACGAACCGCGCGGGCCACATCACCCGGACCCTCCACCGTCTTGGAGCCGACGGCGACGATCACGTCCCCCGCCTGGATACCGGCGATCGCCGCCGGCGAGTCTTCCGTCACGGAAGTGACGAGAGCTCCGTCACCTCCCTCGATCCCGAAGTAGTCGCCGAGCTGATCGGTGAGGCCCTGCAGCCGCACGCCCAACCGGCCGCGTCCGCCACGCACGACCACCACCCGGCGCTCGCCGCCCTCACCTTCCTCGTCTACCTCGACCCTTACGATGCACTCGAGCGTGCGCTCCCGAGCCGCTCGCATGTGTTCGCGAGCCTCTCGCATCTCCTCCCCGGAGAGGCGCATCTTCTCTCGCATCTCCCGCACCTCTTCCTCGGAGAGGCGCATCTCGTCACGGGACTCACGCAGGTGCTCGCGCAGCTCCTCCATGCGTTCCCGCATCTCCGGCCCGATCCCGTATGCCAGCGTTCTCACCGCCCTGGAGCGTTCGCCTAGCTCCACGGTGATCGTCTGCTGCGATCCGCTACGGAGGACGCCGAGGCTCACGCTCCGGCCGGGAGGCGTCTCGCGAACGAAGCGGGAGAGCATCGCCACGCTCTCCACACGCTCGCCGTTCCAGGTCGCGATCACGTCACCCTCCTGCAGGCCGGCTTCCGCGGCCGGGCTCTCTTCGCTCACGGTCTCGATGAGCGCGCCGAACTCATCTCGCAGGCCGAGGCGGGACACATCCTCCGCCGACACGTCGCGAAGGGATATGCCCAGATACGCTCCGGAGCCGGCCACCTGCGCGCGCACGATCCGCTCGTACACCCGCGCCTCATCCCGCGCCTCATCCCGTGCCTCGGCCTCGGCCCGCTGCCTCGCCTCGGCCCGCTCCTGCTCATCACCTGGTTCCTGCGCCTGCACCCCGTGGGGTGCGCCCACCAGGAAGAACGATCCGAGTAATACTGCAATCTGAAGCCGCATCATCGCTTCCGTCTCCGTTGAGGTTCTATCCCAAACATGTATGGATATCGACGATCATGGCGGCCTTGGGCGAGCGACCGTCCCCGCGCTCCGCACGCCCCGTCACCTCGGCCGTCGCATGATGGACAGCTGGCGCGCGGCGACCGTTGTCCGGGCAGGTCCCTAGGGAATCCGGTAGCGGATAGAGCCTCTCGGCTCAGTCGAGGGACGGATCACGCGCAGAGCGCCCGGCTCGACCTCGTAGGCAACCGGGCCCGACCCCGCCGGCTCCCCGTCGATCGTCACGGGCATGGGAGAATCAGCCTCCACGTGCACGCGCCGTGACCGACGGTGAATGACGTGCCGGCTTCGATGATGGCGTCCCATCAGGACCCGGGGAACGAGGCCGAACAGCCGCGCAGCGGAGAGAGCCGGCAGTACCATCACATCGAGGAGTCCGTCGTCGAGCTCGGCCAGGGGCGCGACCGGAATTCCCCCGCCCAGGAACTTGCCGTTCGCCACCACGACGTTCGTCAGGTCCAACGTCATCCGTTCATCGTCCAGCGTGATCTGGGCGCGGAAGGTCGCGGCGCCGGCGACGTTGTCGAGCGCCATGCGCAGGTACGCGGCGGAGCCCCAAGTCCGCTTGAGCTCCTGGTCGAGGCCCGCCGCGATGTCGCCGCCCAGACCGGCGATCGAGCTGATCGCCATCCTGCCCGGCCTCGCGCCGTGCACACGCACGAGGTCCATCGGCCTCGCTCGACCGGTGAGGAGAACGTCCGCGGCTCGATCCAGGTCGAGCGGGAGCCCGAGTGAGCGCGCCAGATCGTTTCCCGTTCCGAACGGTAGGATTCCCAGCGACGCGCCCTCGGGCGCCGACGCCAGTCCGGAGGCGACCTCGCTCACCGTCCCGTCGCCGCCCGCCGCGACGAAGAAGCGCATGCCGCTCGCAAGGGCTTCGCGAGCCAGCTCGCGCGCGTGTCCGGGTCCGCGGGTCCAGCGCACCTCGATCTCCGAGATCGGGGCGAGCAGCCTCTCGATCAGGGGAGCCGAGATATCACGGACGGAGCCGGGATTCCCGATCACCAGGACGGGCGTGGACGATCGAGCGGTCGAGGGTACCAGGCTTCAGCCTCCTGTCGGGTCGTTCGGTCCACCCGACTCACAGCTATCTTCAATTATCTTCAATCGGTGTCGTTCGAAGGTAGCGACAGGGGGAGCGCATCTTCCAACCATTCATGGATTAGCACCGTCTTAACGTGCGAGAGAAGAAAACGCCAAGAGAGAGATCGAAGCTGATCGAACACGCGTTGGTGCCGGACACGGATCTGGATTTCCAAGACGCCGCCCTCGCCGCAGAGGGAGATTCCGGAGCGTTCGAGCGACTCTACCGGCGTCACGTGACCAGGATATACGGCCTGGCGCGACGGATGGCGGGTCCCGATGACGCCGACGAGCTGACGCAGGACGCGTTCGTTCGAGCCTGGCAGAAGATCGCGCAGTTCCGCGGCGAAGCGGCATTCGGTTCCTGGCTCTACCGCGTGGCGATCAGCGTGATCCTCGGACATCGTCGGCGCCTCGCCATTCACCGGGAGCGCACGGCACCCGAGGAATGGAATCGAGAGGGTCAACCGTCGCACGAGAGGAGCTCGGAGATCGGAATGGACTTTGAAACCGCGATCGAGCGGCTACCGGCCCGGGCCCGGCACGTGTTCGTCCTGCACGACGTGGAAGGATACAAGCACCACGAGATCGGGCGGATGCTGAAGATCACCGCCGGAACGTCGAAGTCGCAGTTGCACAGGGCGCGGATGCTCCTGCGCGCGACTCTGGCTTGAGCGCCCCCGAGACGAGCGCCCCGGCGGAACGAAGAAGGATGGCATTGAGATGAGCGACAGCACGGATACCTGGCGAGACCGGTTGTCCGACTACCTCGACGGAGCGCTCGAGGACTCGGAGCGATCCGAGCTCGAGGAGCACCTGGAGGGGTGCGAGGAGTGCCGGGAGACGCTCGTCGAGCTCCGGCAGGTCGTCGCGCGAGCCGGGAGCCTCGTCGACGCGCCGCCCGCGCGTGACCTCTGGCCGGGAATCGCCTACCGAATTCGCGAGACCGAGGAAGGCGAGCGCCGCGGCAAGAGCTTCACCTTCAGCGTGCCCCAGCTGGCCGCTGCGGCCGTCACCCTCGTCGCCCTGTCCTCCGGAATCGCCTGGCAGATCGCCAGCGGATTCTCGGCGCGACAGGCCGAACCGGCTGTTTCGGTCGCACAGGCGCCAGCCCAGACCGGTTTGCTGCTGGCTTCGCGGATCGCCAGCCACGACTACGAGTCGGCGATCGCGCAGCTCGAGCGCGTGCTGGATGTCGGACGAGAGAGACTCGATACGGCCACGGTGCGCAAAGTGGAGGAGAAGCTGGCGCTGATCGACAGGGCGATCGACGAGGCGCGGCAGGCTCTCTCCGCCGATCCGTCCAACGCCTACCTGAACCAGTATCTGGCCGGAACCATGCGGCGGAAGCTCGACCTTCTGCGTCGCACCGCCGCGCTGACAGAACTGTGATTTCTTGTGATCGCGTGAACCACACGACGACGAAGAGGGGATAGAACTGTGAACGCAACGATACTGGCGGCCGCCCTGAGCACGCTGATGAGTGTCCCGCAAGAGACGGACACCCTGATCGCGGTACCTGGCGGCGTCCGCATCACGGTAGAGCAGGTCGCTGGAGACGTCACCGTCACCACCTGGAGCCAGAATCAGGTGCGGGTGCTGGCCGACCACGGCTCCGACGACACCATCGAGCTCGAGCTCGACGGCAACGAGCTGTCCATCAGCGCGCACTCGAACACCGGAATGGCGATCGTGGACTTCGAGCTCACGGTCCCGGTGTCCGCCGCACTCGAGATCTCCGCGCCGTTCGCGGACGTGCGGATCACCGGCACGCAGGGGAACGTCTCCGTGCAGACGGTGGAGGGGGACATTCACGTCGAGGGCGGACGTGGCCAGGTTGATCTGCAAGCCGTCGCCGGAGACGTCATGGTCTTCGGCTCCGAAGCGACCGTGCAGGCCGCGTCGGTGGACGGTGACGTGATGCTCACCGACGTCTCCGGCGACGTCGAAGCACAGACCGTGGACGGAGACGTCATCCTGAAGGATGCGTCGTCCGACAACGTCCAGGCGGCCACCGTGGACGGGGACATCCTGTGGGACGGGGACATCCTGGACAGCGGACGGTACAGCTTCGTGACGCACGACGGGGACATCATCGTCGGCGTGCAGCCCGGAGCGAACGCCAAGGTGTCGGTCGCGAGCTTCGACGCGGACTTCGAGATCGACTTCGAGGCCAGCCTGGAGCCCGGCGAGCAGGAATCCAGGCGATTCAGCTTCGTTCTGGGAAGCGGCAGCGCCCGCATGGAGCTCGAGTCGTTCGACGGCTCCATTCACCTGACTCGGCGAGGCCACCTCTCGGAGGAGTAGGGAGGAAGACCGCGCGTCGACCGAGAAGAGCATGATCTGGAGGTGAGGCACGTGTTCGAATGGACGATGAAGAACCCGCTCGGCGTATCGCTGGCGGCTGGTCTCGCCGGCCTGGCGCTGTGGAGTGGCACGGCAACCGCACAGAGCGAAGAGTTTCGGTGGAGCGGCGCCATGCAACCCGGCACCACGCTCGAGATCAAGGGCGTCAACGGCGAGGTGTCGGCCGAGGGCATCTCCGGCGGTCAAGCCGAGGTCGTCGCCGTCAAGAAGGGCAAGGACGATGATCCTTCCGAGGTCCGAATCGAGGTGGTGGAGCATGCCGGCGGCGTCACGATCTGCGCCGTGCATCCGAGGAAGCCGGGCAAGGAGCCCTACGAGTGCACCCCGGGAAAGAGCGGCAAGATCGGGGCGGAGGACAACGATGTTTCGGTGAAGTTCACCGTGCGCGTGCCTCGCGGCGTGAACCTCTCCGCGCAGACGGTGAACGGCGGCATCGAGGCCAGGTCGATCGACGGCGACGTCCGCGCCCACACGGTCAACGGCGGCATCAAGGTGTCAGCGACCGGCACGGCCGAGGGTCGAACCGTCAACGGCTCCGTCTCGGTGTCCATGGGCCGCGCGGAGGGTCCCCTGAGCTTCCAGACGGTCAACGGTAGCATCACGGTCGAGCTCCCCGGAGACGCGGCCGCCGACGTCGAGGCCCAGACCGTCCACGGCTCCATCAACACCGACTTCCCGATCACCGTGCAGGGGCGCTTCGGCATGCGAACGGCCAAGGGTACGATCGGAGGCGGCGGACCGGACCTGTCGCTCCAGACCGTGAACGGAAGCATCAACCTGAAGAAGGCGAGCGGCTGAAGGCTCAGTAGCGGGGAACGACGGCGATCGCCCGTAGCGGGCCGCCCGTTCCTCCATCGAAGCCGCGTCCACTCCCAGCACGGCCACCCCCCTCTCCTGAACGAGTAGCCGGGCGGCATCCTCTCCATAGCTTCACCTCGGTGGTATGGCGTGCGCGGCCAGGGGGTGGATCTTACCGCGGCAGGCTCGTGCCGACGAGAACCAAAGGTGGAGGCGGGCACAGATCGCGGGGAGCGTGGAAGGATGACCAAAGAGGCCCGGGGCACGGTGGCCGTGTTCGGTTCGGCCGTAGGCTACAGCACCCTTCCGATCCTGGCCAAGCTTTCCCTCGCCGAGGGAGTCCGGGTTCTGCCGATGGTCGCCTGGCGGTTCCTGGTGGCGACAGCGGCGCTTTGGCTGCTCCTCGCGCTGACGCGGAGGCATGTCCCACCTCGGACGCGATGGCCTTCCCTGCTCGCGCTGGGGGTCCTTTACGCCGTGAACGCGACGGCCTACCTCGCCGCGCTGCAGTGGGTCTCCGCCTCGCTCGCCTCGCTCGTCTTCTTCAGCTATCCGGCGGTCGTGATCGTGCTGGCTGCCGTCTTTCTCGGTGAACAGCTGAGTCGACCGCGGGTGCTGGCCACCTTGATCGCGATCTCGGGGTGCGCCTTGATCGTGGGCTTCGATGGGCACCGAGCGGACCCGCTCGGCCTCCTGCTGATCTTGATCGCCGTGGCCTTCGTCGCGATCTACATCCTCTGGGGGAAGACGCTCCTCCAAGACGCGCCGGCCCATGGAGCGGCCGCCGTCAGCCTTCTGGCGACCGGTGCCGTCGCGGCCCTAGCCGCGGTTCTTTTCGGAGGTCTGGCGCTCGGAGGTGGGCCTCGTGGAGCCCTCCTGGTAGGTCTGATGGGCGTGATCTCGACGGCCGTGCCGGTCACGCTGCTGCTCGTCGGCATTCGGGACATTGGGCCAGGTCAGGCGGCCGTGTATGCGACCGTGGAGCCCTTCCTTACGGTCCTGCTGGCCTCGCTCCTCCTCGGGGAGAGAATCTCGATCCCGCAGTACGCCGGTGGGGTCGTCCTGCTGAGCGGTGTGCTGTGGCTGCGGCTGCAGCGGCCGCGCCTGCCGTCCGCCGCCGTGGAGTAAACGCGCGGCTATCGAGGACGCCGTCGGCTCGCACCGTTTCACTCCTGGGAAGCTTCCTCCTCGATCTCCGCCGTCCAGGTGACGTCGACCGCACCGCGCAGCGTCGCCGCCGTCGGACACTTGGACTGGTGCAGCTCCAGAGCCCAGTCGACCACATCCCGCGTGCCCTCCGGGATGCGCAACCGGTATTCGATCTCGATACGGGTGAGAACCGGCAGTCGGTCCACGATCTCGTTGAAGCCGGT
>JAUWDL010000198.1 GCA_030608825.1 Gemmatimonadales bacterium | reverse complement strand
GCCCGCGGCGGCCTTGAGCATCAGCGGGAAACCGACATCACGTGCCGCCGCCGCCGCATCCTCGCCGCCCGTAACCGCGTCCGAGCCCGGGACGACGGGCACGCCGGCATCCCGCATGAGCCTGCGGGCGCGGGTCTTGTCGCCCATCGCCTCGATCGCCTCCGGAGGCGGGCCGATGAAGACGATGCCCGCTTCGCCGACGGCACGGGCGAAACCCGGGTTCTCGGCCAGAAAGCCGTATCCCGGGTGAATCGCCTCCGTGTTCGTTTGCCGGGCGGCGGCGATCAGCTTGCCTCCATCCAGATAGCTTTCGGTCGCCCTGGCGGGCCCGATCGGAACGGATAGATCAGCCTGCAGCACGTGCGGCGCCAGACGATCCGGGTCGGAGTAGACGGCCACGGACTCGATGCCCAGCTCGCGACAGGCACGGATCACGCGCACCGCGATCTCGCCCCGGTTCGCCACCAGGACCCGGGAGAACGGTGGATGGTTCAAAGAGGGATATTGCCGTGCTTCTTGGGCGGATTCAGGTCCCGCTTGTTTCCCAGCGCCTCGAGGCCTGAGATCAGATGCTGCCTCGTATGGCGGGGATCGATGACGTCGTCGACGTAACCGCGCGCGGCCGCCTGGTACGGATTGGCGAACCTCGCGCGGAACTCCCGCTCCAGTTCCTCGGTCCTTTCCTTTGGGTTCTCCGCGGCCGCGATCTCCTTTCGAAAGAGGATCTCGACGGCACCCCTCGAACCCATCACGGCGATCTCCGCCGTGGGCCAGGCGAAGTTCAGGTCGCCACGTATGTGCTTGGAGGACATGACGTCGTAGGCGCCGCCGTACGCCTTCCGCGTGATGACGGTGAGCTTGGGCACCGTCGCCTCACAGTAGGCGTAGAGCAGCTTGGCCCCGTGCTTGATGATCCCGCCGTGCTCCTGGCTCACGCCCGGGAGGAAGCCCGGCACGTCCTCGAACGTCACGATCGGGATGTTGAACGCATCGCAGAAGCGCACGAAGCGCGCACCCTTGAGGCTGGCATCGATGTCGAGGACTCCGGCGAGGACCGCCGGCTGGTTCGCGATGATCCCGATCGCTTTTCCTCCCAGCCGCGCGAAGCCGACGAGGAGGTTTTTCGCATACTCCGCGTGCACCTCGAAGAAGTCGCCTCCGTCCACGATGCGGCCGATGACGTCGTGCATGTCGTATGGCTTGTTGGGCTGATCCGGCACGATGTCGAGCAGCTCTTCAGCGGCCAGCTCCGGCGGATCGACCGGGTCGACATCCGGCGGGACCTCGGTGTTGTTCGCCGGCAGATAGCCGAGGAGGCTTCGGATGCCCCGGAGCGCCGAGACTTCGTCCCCGTACGCGAAGTGCGCGACGCCGGAAGTCCGGGCGTGCATCGCGGCACCGCCCAGCTCTTCGAAGCTCACGTCCTCGTGGGTCACCGTCTTCACGACGCTCGGGCCCGTCACGAACATGTGGCTGATGCCGTCGACCATGAAGATGAAATCGGTGATGGCGGGCGAGTAGACCGCCCCGCCGGCACACGGGCCGAGGATGGCGCTGATCTGCGGAATCACTCCGGAAGCCAGCGTGTTGCGCAGAAAGAGGTCCGCGTAGCCGCCGAGCGATACGACGCCCTCCTGGATGCGCGCACCACCCGAGTCGTTCAGGCCGACCACGGGGACGCCGGCCTTGAGCGCGTTGTCCAGCACCTTCACGATCTTCTCGGCGTGCGCCTCCGAGAGCGAGCCCCCGAACACGGTGAAGTCCTGGCTGAACACGTAGACGGTCCGGCCGTCGATCGCCCCGTAACCGGTGACGACCCCGTCTCCGGGATATCGCCGATCCTCGAGCCCGAAGTCGGTGCATCGGTGCTCGACGAAGCGATCCAACTCGACAAAAGAGCCGGGATCCAACAAAACGTCCAACCGCTCGCGCGCGCTGAGCTTCCCTTTCTCGTGCTGGCGAGCCAGCCGTTCGGCTCCGCCACCTTCCTGACTCGCGCGTCGCAGCTCTTCGAGCTCGTGCAGCTTGGCTCGCATCGTCATCTGAGCATCCTTACGCCGGGCTCTGAAGTCATCCGCCTTCGTCCTCTGCCGCTTCCGCCCTGCGAGCCGCCTCTTCCGCCTCCGCATCCCGCCACTGGAGCAACGATGCGACATCGAGGGGTCGAAGGGTGCCGTCGCGCAACGCACGGATCAACGTCCGGCGAATCACCGTCGACGTGCCGGGATCAAGACGAAACAGGCCGGTAGCGCCGGCGATCTCGACCTCTGCCGCCGCGCGCGCCACTCGCGCCGGATCGGCGGTGCCCGAGCGAGCGAGCGCCGAGAGAATCAGGCGCATGGCGTCGTATCCGAGGGCGGGCAGCATGTTGTCTCGAAGCGACTTCCGGTACTCCCGCTCGTACTGGTCCCTGAACGTGGCCCACGGGGACGCCTCGGCCGTCCGATCCACGTAAGCACCCACGATCCAGGCATTCCCTATCGTGCCCCCCAACCGTCGTAGCGCCTCCGGGGCGCCCCACAGGGCGCTGCCGGCGACGATCAAGCCCTCGATGCCGTAGTAGGGAATCTGAGGGGTGAGCTGGAGCACGGTCGGGACGGCATCCGCATCCACGAAGATCGCTTCCGGCGTCGCCACCGCGAGCCTGCCGATCGGATCCTGGAAGGTCGTCGTATCGGGCCGGTATCCGCTGGCCGCGACGACGGCAGCACCCATCTGGCGGGCCGCCTGCTCGAAGGATCGGTACGAGCTCTGGCCCAGGGGGCCGAACGGATACAGAACGCCGAGTCGCGTCAGACCGGCGTCACCGCTGAGGAACTGCGCGACGTCCCGAGCCACATCGGTGTGACGCCGGTCCCTGGCCCACAGCGTGAACGCGTTTTCGGCGGGATCTCGGACGTCGGTGGCGGTCGGGCTGACCATCAGCAGCCTGTCGTCTCGTCGACCGGCCGCAGCCTCGGCGAACGCCTCCGACCGCATGGGGCCGACGAGAGCCATGACCCCTTCTCGCTCCAGCCGCCGGACGAGATCGACGACATCCGCTTCACCGGAACCGTCGTCCACAACCACCAACTCGATCGGCAACGCTCCGGCGGATCGCTCGTACTCCTCGAGGGCGATCCTCGCGCCCTCTTCCACGAGCTCGCCGGCGGCGGCGAAACGGCCCGATCGTGGGATCAGCAATCCGATCCGCACCCGCGCCGCCTCCCGGTAGTCACCCGCGAGAATCTGCCGGGCGAGCTCCCGGTCGGAAGACCACGCCTCCGCATCCAGAACGCGTCGCGCGACGGCACTCGCCGAATCGTCCCTACCGCCGAGCGCCAGCGCCCGAGCCAGCTCGGCGCGGAGCAGCCCCCCAGCCTGGCCGGGATCCGCCGAGGCGGCCAGCTCCTCGAGCTCGCCGAGGGTGATAGACCCGGCAGCCTGCCGCATCACCCGCCGGGACTCTTCACTCATGGATCCCGGATACTCCAGCAGCAACAGCAGCGCAGCCAGTTCCTGGCCGCTCTGGACCCGGATTTCCGCCAAGCGGCCGACGGCTATCTCGAAGAGAGTTCCCGAGGCACGTCCGATCAGAGCCTCGTACCGGGTGGCCGCCACCTCCGATTCACCCGCCGTCTGCAGCGCCACCGCGCCGACAAAGAGCGCCCGGTTCGCCGCCGACGCGCGACTCGGATCGGAGCGCCAGGCGGAGAAGAGGGAATCCGCCAGCTCGCCAGCCCGGATGAAGCTGCCCGCCGAGACGAGAGCATCCAGGGAGCGAAGGGCCTCCCGCTCGGCCGTACCGATACCCGTCGGTTCGGCCATGCCCCTCTCGGACGAAGACGCGCAGCCGCCGGCGAGCACAACCGATAGGCCGGCGAGGAGCATTCGGTGCCGCAGGTTACGGCGAATTCTCAATGAAACGGGGTCCGGAATAGGGCAACCGGACCCCGCAGCTGGATATCTCATCGGAACCTCGGCGGACCCTACCGTTCCTTGTCCTCCTCGACCTCCGCTTCCGCCTCGGCCTCCACCTCCTCGACCTCCGCTTCCGCCTCGGCCTCCACTTCCTCGACCTCCGCTTCC
>JAUWDL010000347.1 GCA_030608825.1 Gemmatimonadales bacterium | reverse complement strand
GGCCCGATCCGAGGAGAAGGCGATCTCCCGACCGTCCGGTGACCAGCTTGGAGCGACGTCCGACCACTCGCCGCTCGCCAAAGCCTTCCGGTCCGCCCCATCCGCGCGGACAACAAACATGTGTATGCGACCGTCCCGTTCTGTGTCGAAGGCGAGGCGCGAGCCATCCGGCGACCACGCGGGTCGTCGGTCGCCGGGGCCGGACGTTAGGGGCATCGGCTCGGAACCATCCGCCGCCATGATCCAGATCCGCCAGCCGCCGTCACGGTCCGAGGCGAACGCGATGCGAGCACCGTCCGGAGACCACGCAGGGTCTCGGTCGCCCGCCTCATGGCGCGTGAGGTTGACCTCGCAGGAATCGGCCGGCCCTCCGGCCGCGTTGGCAGAGCTCGACGACGGGGCGTCTGCGGACGCCGTTGAAGCGAGAATCACGGGCATGGCCAGCCCCGCGATCGTCGCGACCGCCGCTACAGCCGCCCGCGGATGCCCCAAAGGTCCGGAAAGGCAGGCTTGAACAGGGTCTGCCGGAGGTAGTCGGCGCCGGCCGATCCACCGCTTCCCGGCTTCGTGCCGATCGTGCGCTCCACCATCTTCACGTGCCGGTAGCGCCACTCCTGAAGGCCCTCATCCAGGTCCACCAGGCGCTCGCACAGCTCGCTCAGAGCGGGGTCACGCCGGTACACCTTGACGAGAACCTCCTGCAGCTCCGGGGACGGCTCGATCCGCTGCGTCACGTCCCGCTCGAGGAGCTCTTTCGGTACCGGGTATCCTTCGCGGGTGAGACAGTGAAGGAAGGCATCCCAGAGCGTCGGCTCCTCGTAGCGCTGCCGCAGTCGCTTCAGAGCCGGCTCGTGCTCGGGGTAGCGGGAGATCGCCCATTGGCTCTTCCCGCCCAGAACGAACTCGAGCTCGCGGAACTGATGGGACTGAAACCCGCTCGCCTCTTCCAGCCGCTCGCGGAAGGTGAGGAATTCGACCGGCGTCATCGTCTCCAGAATGTCGAGCTGGGCCACCAGCACCTTCAGGATCGTGAGGATCCGCTTCATGGTGTGCTGAGCCCTCGCCAGATCGTCCGCCAGGAGGAGCTTCACGACGTAGTCGACCTCGTGCAGCACCTCCTTGAACCAGAGCTCGTAGACCTGGTGGATGATGATGAAGAGCATCTCGTCGTGCTCGGGACCGTCGGAGACCGGATCCTGCAGCGAGAGCAACTCGTCGATCTTCAGGTAGCTCGCGTAGGTGAGGTAGCTGCCGGGCGGGCCTTCCTGGGCCTGCGTTCCGGCGCCGTATGGGCGATTGGGCTCGCGTCCGGCGCCATCTCCGCGTTCGGCGCTGCTCGCAAGCTCCTCTTCGCTTCGGCTGCCGCCCTCGGATTCTCCCGACGCGTTCGAGTCTCGTTCTTCTTCGGTCACTTGTCCTCATCCTTGAGGCCGAGCCTCGGGGTGAAATCGTCCATGGTGGAGTAGGGGCCCGGCCACGGGAGATCGTATCCCAGCTCGTACGCCATGTGCCGAGTCCAATACGGATCCCACAGGTGGGCCCGCGCCATGAGGCAGAGGTCGGCGCGGCCCGCCGCCAGGATCGAATTCACGTCCATGTAGGACGAGATGTTGCCCACCGCCATCGTCGAGATCCCCGCCTCGTGGCGGACCCGGTCGCTGAACGGCGTCTGGAACTGCCGGCCGTACTCGGGCCTGGCATCGGGAACCGTCTGCCCGGCGGAGACGTCCACGATGTCGATGCCGTGCGCCTTCAGCATGCGGGCGATCTCGACGGCATCATCGGCCTCCATCCCGCCGGGCGCCCAGTCGACGGCCGAGATGCGTACGGAGAGCGGCTTGTCGGCCCACACCCTGCGCACGGCGTCGAGCACCTCCAGCGGGTAGCGCATACGGTTCTCGAGCGATCCCCCGTATTCGTCGGCGCGCTCGTTCGTGAGGGGCGAGATGAAGCTGGCGAACAGATAGCCGTGGGCGAAGTGGATCTCCAGCCAGTCGAAGCCCGCCTCTTCGCTCATCCCGGCAGCCCAAACGAAGTCGTCACGAACGCCGTCCATCTCCTCGCGGGTCATCTCCCGGGGGACCTGGCTCTCGGGGAAGTAGCGGATCGGCGATGCGGAGATGATCGGCCAGTTCCCCTCCTCGAGCGGCTCGTCCATCCCCTCCCAGGCCAGCCGCGTGGAGCCCTTTCGGCCCGCGTGTCCGAGCTGGATAGCCACCTTCGCGGCCGAGTGCTCGTGGATGAAGTCGACGATCCGGGACCACGCCGCCACGTGCTCCGGCTCCCACATGCCGGTGCACCCCGGCGAGATCCTCGCCTCTCGGCTCACATCGGTCATCTCGGTGAAGACAAGCCCTGCGCCGCCCATGGCGCGGCTCCCGAGGTGCACGAGGTGCCAGTCGTTGGGCGTCCCATCCTCGGCCGAGTACTGGCACATCGGGGAGACGCAGACGCGGTTCGGGAGCAGCAGGCCGCGCACGCGAAACGGGTTGAACATCGGCGGCGGAGGGGGAGCGGAGGGAGCGGGTGGATCGGTCCCCGCCTGCTCGGCGGCCTTCCCGGCGTACCATGCATCCACCTTCTCCAGGAAGACCGGGTCGCGCATGCGCAGGTTCTCGTGCGTGATGCGGAGGCTGCGCGTGACGAGGTTGAAGGCGAACTGGATCGGCTCGGTCTCCATGTACCGCTCCATGCCCTCGAACCACATCATGCTCGTCTTGGCAGCCCGCTGGAGGCTGTCCACGCCGGGCCGGCGGGCCTCCTCGTAGGAGGGCAGAGCCCGCGA
>JAUWDL010000204.1 GCA_030608825.1 Gemmatimonadales bacterium | reverse complement strand
GATGGTGAACTGACGACCGCTCAAGTCCGTCCCGAAACGGGCTTTCACCTTGGCCGCCAGTTTCCCCTTCTGCCGCTCGTTCGTCTCGTGGACATTCTTCAGGATCGAGAGATCGACGGCCAGATCGTCGGCCGTCTTGATGAGCGCTCTCACATCCTTGGGAAAGCAGCTGCCTCCGTAGCCGGCACCGGCGAACAGGAACGACTGGCCTATGCGCGGATCGGAGCCCATGCCCTGTCGGACCACGGTGACGTCCGCCCCGGTGGCTTCGCATAGCTCGGCGATCTGATTCATGAAGCTGATCCGCGTCGCCAGCATCGCGTTGGCCGCGTACTTGGTCAGCTCGGCAGACGCGATGTCCATGAAGATCAGCGGGTTGCCGGTTCGCACGAATGGCTCGTAGAGCTCCTCGAGGACCGGCCGCACCCGATCGTCCTCGATCCCACACACGACTCGATCGGGACGCATGAAGTCGTCAACCGCCGCGCCTTCCTTCAGGAACTCCGGGTTGGAGCAGACGTGGAAGGCACGATCCGTGTGTTTTTGGATCTCTCCTCGCACCCGACGCGCGGTGCCGACCGGCACGGTACTCTTCGTGATCACGACCGTGCCCTCGGTCATGCTCTGCCCGATGACGCGTGCTACGTCCAGGACGTGCTGAAGATCGGCCGACCCATCCTCGTCCGGCGGGGTGCCGACGGCGATGAATATGACCTCGCTCTCGAGCACTGCCGCCCCGATGTCCGTCGTGAAGCGGAGGCGCTTCTCGGCCACGTTTCGTGAGATCAGAAGATCCAGACCGGGCTCGTAGATCGGAATCTGCCCCTCCCGCAGGCCTTGGATCTTGTTCTCATCGATGTCGGCACCGACCACGTGGTTTCCCGTCTCGGCCAGGCATGCGCCGACCACGAGCCCCACGTATCCCGTTCCAACTACGGCTATGTCCATGGTGCTCCTTCGAGACGTTAAGGACCCGTTCTTCCGCCTTGTTCGCGCGCTGCGCGGGCCCAGCGGTACACCCCTCGCACGCTGTCCTCGAGATCGCGCCTCGGCTTCCACCCCGTGTCCCGTTCCAGGAGCCGAGGATCACCGACGATCCGGGGGCTCTCCTCTGCCCTGACCCGTTCGCCGACCACGCGTATCTCCACTTCCACTCCGGCCTCGGCCAGTATCCACTCGAGGAGCTGCCGAATCGACACCGGCCGTCCCGAGCACACGTTGTACGCGCGGCTCGGCGTATCCAGCTCCGAGATGACCCGCAAGCCACGAACCGCATCTCGCACATCGGTGAAATCCCGCTCCACGTCGAGGTTGCCGACCTCGAGGACCGGCTCGACCTCGCCCGCCGCAATCGCGGCGACCTGGAGACTGAAATCCGTGACGGCAAAATGCGGAGCCTGACCCGGACCTACCAGATTGAAGCTGCGAGCGACGAGCGTGTCGAGCTGGTGCGAACGCCGAAAGGCATGAGCGACCTGCTCCTGGCATGCCTTCGAGAGTCCGTACGGGGAGTTCGGCCTCAGTGGCATCTCTTCGGAGAGAGGCTCCTGCGTGTGCGAGCCGTAGGCATCTCCGGAGCCCATCACGAGGATTCGCGGCGAGTAGTCCGGGTACTCCTCTCTCACCCGACCGACCGCTGCGCACAGGTTTAGAGTGCCTTCTGCGTTGAGCGAGAACGCCTCGCCGGGCGCTCGTCGGGCCAGGGCCCCCGAGGAGAAGCCCGCGAGGTGAACGATGAGATCCGGCCTCTCCGAGGCGACCAGGCGGAACAACGTGTCCGCGTCCATGATCTCCGCCTGCTTCCAGGTGGCAGCGTCCACCTCCGGTCGCTCGAGGATGGAGGGACGCGGCGGCAATCGCTGGACCGAGGCGACCACGTCGGCACCGGTGGCCAGCAGTTCCCGGAGAAGATACTGGCCTACGAATCCGTCTCCTCCGGTGACGAGTACGCTCACGGGTTGCGGCCGATGGACACCGGACTCAGACGAGCCTGCGAGCCAGCGTTCTTGCGCCGTAGGTGATCACGAGATCGGCTCCCGCCCGCCGGATCGCGAGAGCCACTTCCAGCATGGCCGCATCGCCGTCGATCCAACCTCGCTCGGCTGCGGCCTGCAGCATCGCGTACTCGCCGCTCACGTGATACGCGGCCATCGGCGTACCGAACGCCTCCTTGACCCGGCGAAGAACATCCAGGTAGGGAAGGGCCGGCTTCACCATGAGGATGTCCGCACCCTCCTCGACGTCGAGCGCCGCTTCCCGCAAGGCCTCGAGCACGTTGCCCGGATCCATCTGGTAGCCACGCCGATCGCCGAACCTGGGAGCGGAATCCACGGCGTCCCGGAATGGGCCGTAGAACGCGCTGGCGTACTTGACGGCATAGGAGAGGATCGCGGTGGCTTCGAATCCTGCCGCGTCCAGTGCGGACCGAAGTGCTCCCACCCGCCCGTCCATCATATCCGACGGAGCCACGATATCGGCACCGGCGTCGGCGTGGCTGACCGCCTGAGCCGCCAACAATTCGAGCGTCGGGTCGTTGACGACCTCTCCCTCGTGCACGAGGCCGCAGTGGCCGTGCGATGTGTACTCGCACAGGCACACATCGGTGATCACGACGAGATCCGGAAGCGATCCCTTGAGCTCGCGAACGGCCGTCTGCACGACACCATCGGCGGCGACGGCTGCGCTTCCGGTCTCGTCCCGCTCGGCCGGGATTCCGAACAGCAAGACCGCGCGGATGCCCTCCTCCCAAGCGGCTGCGGCCTCACGCGCGAGCTCGGCCACAGACAGGCGGTCCACACCCGGCATGGAGGGGATCGCCGATCGGTCCGCCTCCGTCTCCGAAACGAACAACGGATAGATGAGATCCGAGGGCCGTAGCTCAGTCTCGCGCACGAGTTCCCGCAAGACGCCGGTACGCCGCAACCGCCGCAGCCGAACGTTCGGAAAGCCGCTCAAGCCTCGGCCTCTTCGATGGCGCGAACGAGACCCGGCACCGTGTACTCCGAGGCGACGGCGTGCACGGGAAAGCCCAGGGCCTGGGCGGTTTCCGCCGTGATCGGTCCGATGACGGCGATTCGCGAGTCGCCTATGCGGCCTCCCAGCTCGCCGAAGGCCCGAACGGCCGAGGCGGCGGTGAAGGTGATCCAGTCCCACCGTTTCTCGCGGGCCGGCGCCTGCAGGCTCTCCGCCGCCTCGCTGTTCGCCTCCGTCACGTAGGCCATGACCTCGTCCACCTCCGCGCCGAGGGCACGCAGGCGCTCCGGGAGAACCGCGCGAGCTCCAGCGGCACGAGCCAGGAGGACCTTGAGACCATGGAGCGGTCGGTCCGCGTCAACGTCCTCACTGGCTACGCACTCGATAACCGCATCGGCCAGCGCCTCGGCCCGGTAGCTGGATGGGAGGAGAACCGTGGTGATTCCGGCACGGTGGATCGCCCTCGCCGTGGCCGGTCCGATCGCGGCCCACCGCAGGCTGGCGAAGGCGCGCGGGTCCAGCCCCTGCTCCGCCAACGCCGCCACGAAGCGCTGGACCCCGTTCACGCTGGTGAAAACCGCCCAATCGTACTCGCCCAGATGTGCGGCCGCTTCCAGCAGCGGAGCTCGGTCGTCCGGATCCCGCAGCCGAATCGTGGGGAGGCATTCCACATCCGCCCCGACGTCGGTGAGCATTCGAACCAGCGGCTCGGCCTGATGGGAGGGCCGAGTCACAAGCACGGTGCGGCCGGAGAGTGGAGAGCGCGACGTCATTGGACGAAAAAGCCCCGTAAACGGGGCTGCGATGGCAGGTACTCAGCTACCGACCCTTCACTCTCGGGCGAGAGGAGAGCCGGAGGGTTCAAGCCTTCTGAACCTTGCCCGACCGGATGCATCGTGTGCATACCTTCACGCGCCTCAGCTTTCCCGCGTCTCGAATACGCAGCCGCTGAAGATTCGGCATGAACCGGCGCCTGGTCTTGTTGTGCGCATGGCTCACGTTGTTGCCGGTGGCGGGGCCCTTCCCGCACACGT
>JAUWDL010000158.1 GCA_030608825.1 Gemmatimonadales bacterium | reverse complement strand
CCGACCGTGGTCCACCTGCCAGTCCCCCTCCCCACCGGGCGCCGCGTCGGCGGCGATCAGAAAGCTGACGTGCCCTCGCCGCACGCGTCGGGCGAGACGGACGCGCAGCCGCTGCTCCCATACGTCCGCGCCGGATGGAAGACGAAACGAGATGTTCAGGTGCCGGTGGTTCACGGACTTCAGCTCCACCGAGAGCGTCCCGCCCGCCAGCTCTCGGCCGGCGGCCCCGAAGCCCGTCATGCTGCGTATCATGCGTTCCAACCCACCTCGCCTCCGATCCGTGTCAGTTCAGGAACTCCCATTTCACGCCGAAGATCGTAACCGTGTTGGGGTACGGAAAGCCCACGACGTCCTCGTCGACCTTTCGATCCAGGTTGTCGAGCCGAAGGAAGATCCGGAAATCCTTGATCTTCACCAGGAAATCCAGGTTCAGACGGGTCAGCTTCTGAACCGGAACCGGGGAGGGGATACCCGGCGCCGACGTGAGCATTTGGCTCCTGTATACCGCCGCGAGGCCGAGGTCGACGAGGAGATCTCCCTTGAAGAAGAGCTGGTTCCACCCGATACGTGCCCGCGCCACGTCCACCGGGAGGTAGAACGCCTGCGGGTTCTCCGGCGCCTTCTGGTGGCGCCAGAAGCCCGAGATGGTCAGCGGGTTGGCGCCCCCGATGAGTGCTCCGAGCGGGATCAAAGGGCCTGCCAGCTCTCCCTCGAACGCGGTGACGTCGACGCCGGGACCGGGCTGAAGCGCCAGATCGAAAGGAGCGCCGAACGGCAGCTGGCGGCTCACGCTCTGGCGCATGAGTCGGGCGCCGAGCTGATACGGTCCGAGGGTGAGCTCGAGGCCGCCCGTGAAGGAATCGAACGAAACGGAATCCGCCTCGGCCGTGATCGGTCTCGACACGCCCCTCGTGCCCGTGGCGCCACCGACTCTGAGGACGAGATCGACCGGCGTGAAGGGGCCCAGCGCCAGCCCGCCGCCCACCGAGCCCGCGGTGAACTCCTGCCACATGGATGCGTCCGCTTCCACATCCAGGCCCAGCCAGCTTCCGATGCGGACTCCGGCGGCGATGTTGCCCCCCAGGCTGGGGAAGGCATCGCCTCCGCCCTGGTAGGAGACTGCACCCCGCGCGAAGCCCCAGCGGGGCGAGCCCGCGATGGTGACCCCGACGCGGTTCACCGACACGAGCTGGGAGTCCGCTAGCGTGAGCCGGTTGCTGCTGAGGGCGAGGTCGGCGACGAGAGTCGGCGTAATCTCTCTTCGCGCGGTGAAGGCTATGTCGCGGCGGCCCTGCCGGAACTGATCATTCGCCGTGCGGTTGATCGTCTGGTTCTTGAACTGCAGCTGGAAGCCCATCTTGTTGCTCCCAGGCATGAAGGCCAGCGTGGCCCAGAAATCGAAGCGGTCCGAGAGAAGGTCGCCCGAGTTCACGTTCAAGAGATCAACGCCACCGCCGATGGTGACGGCGCGTCCCCATCCGTTGCTGAAGATCGCCTGGACGAGATCGAGCTTCGGCGACCCGGTGCCGCCCCCGAAGCGTGCATAGGCATCCGGCTCGTGCTGTCGCCGGGTGAAGATCTCGATGACGAAGCCGGTTGAACTCCGGCGCACGCGGACCTTGTCCAGGTAGAAGAGCGGGATGCGAACCAGGTCGCTCTCGCCCGACTCCAGGGGCGGGAGCTCCCGCCCGTCCACCAGGATGCGCACGAACCCGGCCCCGAACACTCCGTCGGTCAGCTGATGGACGCCGTTGAAGTAGTTCGCGCGGATCGGAGTGAAGCCCGGCATCAGGTCGGTGAGCAGGCCGACCAGGCTGGTCGCGTTCGATGACAGGATCTCGGCCCGATCCCACTCGCGAACATCGTAGGAGAAGCCACTGTCCGGCTCGGTGGCGAGCGGCGGGAAGCCGGGCACCCTCTTATCGTCCTCCGGCCCCTCCTCGTCCACGCCGTCGCCTTCCTCATCGGTCCTCGGAAAATCGAGTCGCATGCTGTCGGGAAGGACTTCCACGCCCTCGGGAAGGCGGGGGATGGAATCGGCCGGCAGGCTGTCGGGCTCCACCGGCCGCTCCTGAGGATCAGGCGGTTCGGGCGGCTTCTCCTCCTGGGCCCATGCCATCGAGCAAGCCGCGAGGAGGATGCCTGCGGCCCAGAGGGCCACGCGAGCTCCTCTTCGAACCGTCATCCGCCCTGGATGAGCCGCGCCGAGCGCCGACGTCAGCCGAGGCCTCTCGCCCACTCGACGAGCAGGCGAACGCCGAAGCCCGTCGCGCCCTTCGGCTGCCAGCCACTCTCCTTCTCCGCCCATGCGGTACCGGCGATATCCAGGTGTGCCCACGGAACCTCGTCCACGAACTCCTGAAGGAAGACTCCGGCGGTGATCGGGCTCGCTTCGCGACCGCCGCTGTTTTTGATGTCCGCGATCTCGGAATCGATCTGGCGCCGGTACTCGGGCCAGAGCGGGAGCCTCCAGGCTCTCTCTCCGGAGCGTTCGCCCGCGGCGACCAGTTCTCCTGCGAGAGCGTCGTCGTTGCTCATCAGACCGCTCGCGTGCTTGCCCAGGGCGACGACACAACCTCCGGTCAGCGTCGCGATGTCGACGACGGCAGCGGGCGACAGCCGGTTCGCGTAGGCCAACGCGTCCGAGAGGATGAGGCGGCCCTCGGCATCGGTATTGACGACTTCGATCGAGCGTCCTGAGAGGCCCCGAATCACATCGCCCGGCTTTAGCGCGCGTCCCGATGGCAGGTTTTCCGCCGCGGGCACCAACGCCACGACCCGCCGCGGGACACCGATCTTGGCCAGGGCACGCACGGCGCCGAGCACGGCAGCCGCGCCGGCCATGTCGTACTTCATCTCCTCCATCCCCTTCGCGGGCTTGAGGGAGATGCCGCCGCTGTCGAACGTGATCCCCTTACCGACGAGCACCAGCGGCGGTCCGCCATCACCGGGGTGTTCCAGGATGATGAAGCGAGGTGGCTCGCAAGATCCCTTCGAGACGGCCAGCAGAGCGCCGAAGCCCTCCTGCCGCAGTTTCTCCTCGTCCCAGGCCTGGAACCGGACTCCCCGGCCGGAGAGCGCCTCGGCCTCCTCGGCGAGGCGAGTGGGCTTGGCCACGTTGCCGGGCTGAGCAACGAGCGAACGCGCGAAGTTTTGCGCGTCGGCGACTGTGAATCCCACGGCGGACGCTTCCGATGCTCCGACGACCGGCTGCGCCGTCCAGACGACGGCCGTGGCGGGACCCTCCGAGTCGCCCGCTTCGGATCGCTTCAGGGCATCGAACGAGTAGTCGCCGAGGAGGAGGCCTTCGGCCGCTGCCTGGAATACCGGAGGCTCGGCGGGAGCATCTTCGAGCAGAAGAGCGAGCGACGGCAGGCGTTTTGCTCGGCAGAGCCGGACGGCTCGCCCGGCCAGGCCGCGAATCGCGGCCGGATCCGACAGGCGGGTGTCGCCGGTGCCGAGCAGGAGCAGATGCGGGCGACCGGGCGGGCCGGGGAAGAAGCTCGCCTCGTCGGATTTCCCGAGGAAGATCCCCTGCTCCATGCAGCGGGCGATCGCGCCGCCCAGCCGGCCATCGAGCTCTCTCAGGAGATCGGTGAGCTCACGGCGCGCCGGCACGGCGACCAAATCGACATCCAGCCCTTCGAGCGCTCCGGACCGAACCTCGATCTCCCGCAAAGCGGACCTCCTCTCCTCCCTGACCGGCGCGAGTCTTCCGGCCGTTCACAAAATGATAGGGGCAGCCCGGCGGGCCGCCCCTATTCATCGAATCGCCAAGCCGAGGGCTCGGGTCTTAGCGGAGCACGCTGTCCGAGCCAGCCTCCAGCAGGTGGTCTCTCAAGTCCTCCGTCGACAGCGACTGGAAGAGGCCGTTCGGCAGGTGCGCGCGCCGCTGCGGCTGGCTGGCATCCGAAAAGCAAACGAAGATGACCGCTTCGTGATCGGGCTTGAGCGCCGGCTCGTCCGGCTCCGGCCAGTACACGCCACGTGACGCCAGCCAGGCCTTCCAGCGTCTGCCGTCTTCGTCCACCAAGTGCCTCGTCATCAGTACCTCTCTTCATCGGAGTTGAGGAGCGGTCCGCGCGTCCGCTCGACACGTGGACCCACAGGGCTAGGTAAGACTTCAGGTTGGATTATGTAACTCTACCAAATGCTATCACTTGATCTGTTCGACCATTCAGTCGGTGCGGGAATCCGGCGCCGCGTTCCTTCGGGCGTCGAGTTCGGGAAGCCGGCAGCCAAACGCCAGGCCGAGGCCCATGCCACAGATGAGGGCAGCGAGGAGAAGGGTAAGGAACACATACATATGCCATAGAATGGGGCTTCGTGGCCTAATTGTCCAGGCCTTTACTCGCCTTTCAGCTTCTGGATCTCGGCCTGCTGCCGTCGCAACGCATCCATGATGCGGTCGACGAGCTGCTCGGAGGTCTCCCTGGTCACCGGTTGGTCAGTGAGGTCGGAGTAGTCGATGGGCTCGCCGTAGTAGACGTACAGCCTCTTGAACAGCCTCGGCAGCTTGGCACCGATCGGCAGCACCCGGTTCATCCCGTCGATGGTGACCGGCACGACGGCCGGCTTGCTGGCGAGGATGACGAGGCCCGATCCGGGCCGGCCTTTTCGGATGGACCCGTCCCGGGTG
>JAUWDL010000118.1 GCA_030608825.1 Gemmatimonadales bacterium | reverse complement strand
GGCGTGAGACTTCTCGGCCTTGGCCAGGGTTTCGAACCAGTCGGCAATCTCGGTAAAGCCTTCATCGCGTGCGGAAGCGGCCATGCCAGGATACATGTCGGTGTACTCGTGGGTCTCGCCGGCAACCGCTGACTTCAGATTTTTGGTGGTGTCACCGATGGGAAGATCCGTGGCTGGATCGCCGACGACCTTCAGGAAGTCGCGGCGCGAGGTCATCCCGAGACCGGCTTCAGGGCCGTCCGTGCCGGCTCCCGACTCCCGAGCTTCCTCCGAGCGCTTCTCGCGCATCCCCTCGGGCTGGCTCAGTAGTGACATGCCAGGCAGTCGATCGGCCCGCGCGATGCGCCGAACTCCGAGTCGATTCGGATGGGGTACAGGCCCTTCAGCTGGCGTCCCTCCGGCATCTCCGGGGGTGGATAGCGTTCCGAGAGGACGTGGTCGGTGGCGACGTCCGTCTCGGCGGGGGGCTCTCGATGGCACTCCAGGCACCACCCCATCGTGAGGGGAGCCCACTGGTAGATGCGGTCCATCTCCTCCTCGACCGGACCGTGGCACTCCTCGCACTCCACCGCGTTCCGGAGATGAGGCGCGTGGTTGAACTGGACGAACTCCGGGAGCTTGTAGACCCAGTCCCATTCGACCGCCGCTCCGGCGTCCCACATGCCGCGGAGAGCCTCTATCGGCTCCAGGCCGGAGCCCGCCACCCGGTGGCATCCCATACAGATCTCCAGAGGGGGCATGACGCCCGTCTGCGACACATCCGTACCCGTGTGGCAGTAGAGGCAGTCGATCTGGAGCTCGCCGGAATGAAACCGGTGGTTGAACGGAAGCGGTTGATCGGGTCCGCGGGCGGCGGCATAGAAGGCGTCGATCGCCTGCTGGGCCGTGAACTCGGCCGTCGCGGTCTGCCCCGCCGCGGCCTGCCCTGAAGGCTCTTCATCGGCAGGCGCTTCGCCGGCATCCTGGGAGGCGATGTCGACGCGGCCGGCGGATGAGTACGCGGCGGCCTCAGCCCGATCACCCCGCGTAAGGGCGAGCGTCCCGAGGGCCACCAGGCCGAGCGTCGCGGCCGCTATGACAGTTCGTCGTCCCATCCGGCCTTTTTCGTGAGGTCGTAGCATGGTGCGGCCGAACCGCGCCGCCGCCCGGCCTTCGGTGTGCCGCCCGGCCGAGGCGCGGGTCAAGGTATCACGCTCGGAGATGGATGCAAGACGCCGAAGCCACGCCTCAAAAGGGGCTCTACGGCTGCCTCTCGGGGTTCCTTCGGCTTCGGATTGTCCACCGATTCCCGACAGATTGGCGAGGCTTCTCCCGACAGACAGCCTGGCGTCCGTCGTCGCATCGTTTTAAATGGCATCGACTGCCATCTAACCAGGGAAGACTCCGATGATCGAAGCGCTGAAGTGCCGCGAGCGGGGCAGAACCACCTCGCTTCTCATGACGCTCGCCGTCGTCTGGATGGCGGCGTGTGCACGACCCGAGCAACCAGCGCAGACGCAGGCCGGCGTGGAGCTCGAGACCATGGACACGCTTCTCGCCGAGCTCGGCGGCCGTGCCACCGCGGATCTGTCGCGGGGGCAGAGATGGCGCCTGATCAGCTCCATCGGGGTCGGCCTGCCGCCTTCCTCCTTCCAGGCGGAGGATCTTCCGGAGCCCGGATCGCGCGGAGCGGGGCTTGTGGACGCCTACTGCGATCGCTGCCACTGGCTTCCTGCCCCGCAGATGCACTCGGCGGCTGAGTGGCCTGTGCTCATGCGACGTATGCAGACGCGTGCCTCCACCCTGCACGAGCGGCTCGGCGGACCGCTTACCGAGGGGCTGATGGGTGAGTACGTGGTGCTGGGGATGGCGACAGCTGCGGTACCGACACCGGACGAGCTGGCCGAGATGACGGTGTATATGCAGAAGCATGCGATGCCGGTGGCGGAGCCGGGCGAGTTGGGTGAAGGAGAAGAGGTCGACTTTTTCCGGCTCCAGTGCGGTGCCTGTCACGAGATACCCTCGCCGCGGGCGCACACCGCGGCCGAGTGGCCGGAGGTCGTCGGCCGGATGCGAGCCAACGCGGCGCTCCAGGACGTGCGTCCGTTGGACGATGAGGAGACGCAGCGGATCGTGAGCTACCTGCAGGGTCGCGCCGGGGGCTGACCGCCTCGAGCGTTCGCCGGGAACCTGGCCCTCGAGTGGGGTAACGGTCAGGGCGCTCCGGCGCCCGCTCGGGGGCGTTTATCTTGACCGTTCGAGAGGCAGCGGGTAGCTTGAAAAGTTGCGAGCGGGCGCCTCGATCGGGGTCCCGCTCGCGCGTTTCTTGGGGCCTTAGCTCAGCTGGCTAGAGCGCTACGTTGACATCGTAGAGGTCACTGGTTCGAGTCCAGTAGGCCCCATGAAAACCCCTGGGGGCTGTAGCTCAGTTTGGTTAGAGTGCCGGTCTGTCACACCGGAGGTCGCGGGTTCGAGTCCCGTCAGCCCCGCTCTAGCGCACGAGGGGCCGTAGCTCAGTCTGGGAGAGCGCTTGAATCGCACTCAAGAGGTCGCGGGTTCGAGTCCCGCCGGCTCCACTGGTACGACGTGCGCCACCGTAGCTCAGGGGTAGAGCACTCGATTCGTAATCGAGCGGTCGTCGGTTCAAATCCGACCGGTGGCTCTCGCGCGGGTGTAGCTCGGGTGTCTTCGGACGCCTGCAATTCGGGGCGTGGCTCAGTCCGGTAGAGCGCTGCGTTCGGGACGCAGAGGTCCCCGGTTCAAATCCGGGCGCCCCGACTCCTGGCCCGCGAGCTTAGGCTCCGGGCTTTTTCCTACCTGTCCCGAGAGGAAGACCCGAGTCGGCCATGACCAGCAGACGCGAGTTCATTCAGCTGTCAGCGGGCGCGGGCGGCGCGCTCGCGTTCGGAGCCCTCGCACCCGGATCTTTCGCCCGGGCGGCGGCCGGTTTCGCTCCGGCCGTGCCGAGGGCGAGCAGCCCGCTCAGGATCCTCGTCCTGGGCGGCACGAGCTTTCTCGGCGTTCACCAGGTTGAGTACGCCCTGAAGCGCGGACACACCGTGACGTTGTTCAACCGTGGACGCACGAACCCGGAGCTTTTCCCCGACGTCGAGAAGCTGGTGGGAGACCGGAACGACGACCTAACGAGCCTGGAGGGCGGCGAGTGGGACGTCGTGATCGACAACTCGGCCTCGATTCCGCGCTGGGTGCAGCAGTCGGCCCAGCTACTCAAGGATTCGGCGGGCCTGTACATGTTCACCTCCTCGATCTCCGCCTTCGCTGACTTCACCACCGCCGGCATGGATGAGGCCGCGCCCGTGGGGGTGCTGGAGGATCCCACGGTCGAGGAGATCACGGGCGAGACCTATGGCCCGATGAAGGCCGCGTGCGAGCAGGAAGCGGAGAAGGCTTTCCCGGGACGGGCCACGATCGTGCGCCCAGGTCTGATCGTTGGCCCCTGGGATCCCACCGACCGCTTCACCTACTGGCCCGTCCGCATCGACCGGGGCGGCGAGGTGATGGCTCCGGGCGACGGGACCGATCCCGTGCAATTCGTCGACGGCCGTGATCTCGGCGCCTGGATGATCCGCCTGGCCGAGGAAGGGCACACCGGGATCTACAATGCGACCGGCCCAGCTTCGCCGATGACGATGTCCGAGATGCTGTACGGGATCCGTGCCGTGACGAACGAGGATGCGACGTTCACCTGGGTGAGCGCTGAGTTCCTGGAGGAGCACGAGGTGCAGCCCTGGGCGCAGATGACCGTTTGGGTCCCGTCGACCGGTGAGTTTGCGGGCCTTGCCCAGGTGAACTGCGAGAAGGCGATCGCCGCGGGCCTGGCCTTCCGTCCGCTGGCGGACACTGCTCGAGACACGCTCGCGTGGTGGAAGACGCTGCCCGCCGAGCGGCGCGAGGAGCCGAGAGCGGGCTGTCCGCCGGAGCTCGAGACGAAGGTTCTGACGGCTTGGAACGCCAGGGAGGACTGATCCGCTGACCGAGGGGGCAAGGCAGGAAGAGCCCGGCGCCCTCACGAGGCTCCTCCAGCGGATCGTCGAGGTGCGGCCGGAGGAGATCCGCGCTCTGCTCTGGTCGTGCGCCTACTTCTTCTGCATCCTCTCCGCCTACTACATCCTGCGGCCCCTCCGCGAGGAGATGGGGATAGCCGGCGGCGTCCGGAACCTGCCCTGGCTGTTCACCGGCACCCTGGTGGCCATGCTTCTGCTCCACCCGCCGTTCGCCGCGCTGGTGTCGAGGCTCCCCAGGCTGCGCTTTGTGTCGATCACCTACCGCTTCTTCATGCTCAACCTGCTGATCTTCTTCGTCCTCCTGAAGTTCTCGACGGAGGCCCAGAACATCTGGGTCGGGCGCGCGTTCTTCGTCTGGATCAGCGTGTTCAACCTCTTCATCGTGTCCGTCTTCTGGGCGTTCATGGCGGACACCTACAACATCAGGCAGGGGAAGCGGCTGTTCGGCTTCATCGGGGTCGGTGGCAGCTTGGGCGGGATCCTGGGATCGGCGATCACCGCCACGCTGGCGGGTCCGGTCGGGCCGGTGAACCTGCTTCTGATCTCGGTCGTTCTTCTCGAGCTCGGGGTCCTGGCCGTTAGGCGGCTGGCGCGGATCAGCGATGCTTGGGGTGCGCCGCCGGCGCTTGCCGCGGCCGTCGGATCGGCGGGCGCGAACGGCGACGCGGGCGACTCAGCCGCCGCCGCGGGCGGCGATCGCGAGGAACCGATCGGAGGGAGCTTCCTGGCCGGGATCACGCACGTGATGCGGTCGCCCTACCTGCTGGGCATCGTCGCCTACATGCTGCTCTACACGATCACGGCGACGTTTCTCTACTTCCAGCAGGCCGAGATCGTGGCCGCCACGTTCGACGATCGGGCCGTGCGCACTTCGTTCTTCGCCCGCCTCGACCTGCTCGTGAACATTCTCACGGTCGGGACTCAGCTCTTCCTGACCGGGAGGATCATTAAGCTGCTCGGCGTGGCCGTGACATTGGCGATCCTCCCGATCATGGTCATGATCGGCTTCACCGGCCTGGGGCTCATGCCCACGCTCGCGGTGCTCGCCACGATCCAGGTCCTGCGCCGATCAACGAACTTTGCGGTGGCCCGGCCCACGAGAGAGACGCTGTACACCGTGCTCCCGAGAGAGGACAAGTACAAGGCCAAGAACTTCATCGACACGTTCGTTTACCGGAGCGGCGATCAGATCGGCGCCTGGTCCTACGCCCTGATGGGCTGGTTAGGTCTGACGATGGTCGGCATCGCATTCGCGACCGTGACACTCGCCGGCGTGTGGCTGCTCGTGGCGTTCTGGCTCGGGCGCCGTCAGACGGAGCTGGCCTCCGAAGCCTCGTCGGCCGAAGAGCTTCCCGCGGCGTCGGCCCCAGCGTAGGCGGGCGCGTCCGTCAGGCCGCAGAAGG
>JAUWDL010000393.1 GCA_030608825.1 Gemmatimonadales bacterium | reverse complement strand
CTGCGCAACACGTTCGCCCTCGCCATCGACCCCACCGGCCAGCTCTTCGGGGTCCAGCACGGCAGGGACCAGCTGCACCAGAACTGGCCCGCTCTCTTCTCGGAGGAACAGGGCGCGCACAAGCCGTCCGAGGAGCTCGTGCGGATCGAGCGCGCGGACGACTTCGGCTGGCCGTACTGCTATCACGATCCCGAGACAGGCCGCCTGGTTCTCTCTCCGGAATACGGCGGGGATGGCGAGCGAAGCGACCGATGCTCCGACAAGAAGGGTCCGGCGTTCGCGTTCCCGGCACACTGGGCCCCTGAAGCCATCCTCTTCTACACGGCCGACCAGTTTCCCGCCAAGTACCGGAACGGCGCCTTCATCTCGTTCCACGGCTCATGGAACCGCGACCCGCTCCCCCAGGCCGGCTACAAGGTCGTCTTTCTCCCATTCGAGAACGGGCGGCCGGCTGCCGAGTTCGAGGTGTTCGCCGATGGCTTCGCCGGCCCCGACGTGAGCCCTCGGGGCGCCCTGCACCGCCCGACCGGGCTGGCCGTGGGGCCCGACGGGTCGCTCTACATCGCCGACGACAAGGGTGGCCGCATCTGGAGGGTGCTCTACATCGGAGAGTAAGCCCGCGGGCAGCACCGGACCGCGCTAAAACAACCGGCCGGCCAACAAACTGGGATCGGCCGGCCGGTGAGCAGCGGGATCGGCCGGCCGCGGGCTCACATCTGCAGGTCCAGCGTCTCGGCCAGAAAGGCCCAGCGGTCGGCGGCCTCCGCGATCCGCTTGCTCGTGGGCTTCCCCGCCCCGTGCCCGGCCTTCGTTTCGATCCGGATCAGCGCCGGATGGTCGCACGCCTGATACTCCTGCAACCGCGCCGCGAACTTGAAGGAGTGCCCCGGTACGACGCGATCGTCGTGATCCGCCGTCGTGATGAGCGTCGGCGGGTAGCACGTGTCCGGCGTCAGGTTGTGGTAGGGCGAGTAGGCGTGTAGGACCTCGAACATCTCAGGGTCGTCCGATGAGCCGTAGTCCGACGCCCACGCCCAGCCGATCGTGAACTTGTGGAAGCGCAGCATGTCCATGACACCTACAGCGGGGAGAGCCGCGCCGAACAGGTCCGGACGTTGCGTCATCGCCGCCCCGACGAGCAGTCCGCCGTTGGAGCCGCCGGCGATTGCGAGCTTCTCCTTCGATGTGTAGCCCTCTCGGATCAGGTATTCCGCGGCGGCGATGAAGTCGTCGAACACGTTCTGCTTGTTCTCCTTCATCCCCGCCTTGTGCCAGACATCTCCGTACTCCCCGCCGCCGCGCAGATTGGCCACCGCGTAGACCCCGCCCATCTCGAGCCACACGAGGTTGGAGACGGAGAAGCCGGGGGTGAGCGAGATGTTGAAGCCCCCATAGCCGTACAGCAGGGTCGGGTTGGCGCCGTTGAGCTGCAGACCCCGACGGTGCGTGATGAACATGGGGACGCGCGTGCCATCCTTCGACCGATAGAAGACCTGCCTCGTCTCGTAGTCGGCAGGGTCGAAGTCCACCTCCGGCTGGCGGAATACGCCGGTCTCGCCCGTATGGAAGTCGTAGCGAAAGACCGTCGTCGGGTAGAGGAAGGAGGTGAAGGAGAAGAACATCTCGTTGCCGTCGGGCTTCCCGGTCACGCTCCCCACCGTCCCCAGCGTCGGGAGGTCGAGGTCACGCTCGTGGGTGCCGTCCAGTCCGAAGATCCTGATGCGGCTGTGGGCGTCGACCAGATACCGGGTTACGAGCCGTCCGGCGATGATCCAGGCGCTCTGGAGCACGTCTTCCCTCTCAGCCACGACCTCCCGCCAGTTCTCGCGTTCGGGCGCCTCGACGTCGATGGCGATCAGCCGCTGGCGCGGCGCATCGAGGTCGGTGACGAAGTAGAAGTTGGAGCCGACGTTGCCGACGAAGTTGTAGGAGGCGTCGAAGTCGTCGAGAAGCGGCACGACCTCCCCGTCCAGCCGGGGGGCGTCTCCGCCGCCGAGGTCCTGGTAGTAGATGCGCTCCCGCCGATCCGTCCCGTGTGACACTCGGATGACCACGTATCGGCCGTCGTCCGTCACGCTGGCCCCGAAGCCCCACTCGGGCTGATCGGGCCGCTCGTAGACCAGCAGATCGGCGTCCTGCGAGGTGCCGGCACGGTGGTAGTAGAGCTTCTGGTTTCGGTTCTGGCCCAGCAGGCTGTCCTCGACGCTCGCCTCGGGGTAGCGCGAGTAGAAGAAGCCGCTTCCGTCCTTCGTCCAGCTCAGCCCGGAGAACTTTACCCAGCGGATGCGATCCGGCAGATCCTGGCCATCGGAGACCCGGCGGACGTGGAACTCCCGCCAGTCGGAACCGCCCGCGGCCGTGCCGTAGCCAAGGTACTCCCCCGATTCGGTGACCGAGACGGTGGTGAGGGCGACGGTGCCATCCTCGGAGAGCGCGTTGGGATCGAGGAGCGCGCGCCCCTCTTCCCCGAGCCCCTCCTGAACGTACAGCACCGACTGGTTCTGCAAACCGTCGTTCTTGAAGTAGAAGTAGCGGCCCGCCTCGCTGAAGGGCACGCCGTAGCG
>JAUWDL010000046.1 GCA_030608825.1 Gemmatimonadales bacterium | reverse complement strand
AGCGCCCGAAGAGGAGGAGCGACCACCGACCGACGTGGTTTCCGATGCGGAGGACGCCGCTCCGGTAGATGAGGCCGGCGAAGCCGAAGAGGCCGAAGAGAGGAGCTCGTCCGATGCCTAGAATGAAGAAAGTGTGTAAGCTCTGCGAGCGTCAGATCTCGCAGGTGGATTACAAGGACGAGCACTTGCTCAGCCGCTTCATCACGGATCGTGGGAAGATCCTGCCTCGCCGCGCGACGGGGTCCTGCGCTCGCCATCAGCGTCAGATCGCTTTGGCGATCAAGAGAGGGCGATACCTCGCCCTCCTTCCCTACATCCGCGACTACCGCTGAGCCTCACCGGGGATGGTGGAGTCTTCGCGGGGCCGGTGGGCGCTCGCGCGTCTCGCGGTCCTCCTGCTGGCGGTGGCGGTGCTCTCACCGGCGAGCCCGTTTCTTCTGGTATCCGTTCCGCTGGCCGTGCTGCTCCTGGCGTTTCGGTCCGGGCGACTGTCGTCGGCGCTACTCGCGGCGGGGCTGGCATGGCTGGCCTTCACGCCCACGGCCGGATCGATGACGCCTCTCTGGTATGGAGAGCGCGCCTGGGCTCTGGTCACGGCCGGGGCGTTCGTCGGGGCCACGCTGCTGTGGCCCCAGGCGCGCCTGGCGCTACGGTCGATCGCCGCCGTCGCCTCCGGCTTCGTGGTGTTCGGCCTGTTCGGGCTCCTTCGGCCGGAGGCGTTGGCGAAGCTCGACTGGTGGATGGCATCGGAGCTGCGCTGGACGTCGCGCGTCGTCGCGAGTTGGCTGATGGGAGCCGAGGCAGACAGCTTTTTGGGAGCGATCTCGACCAGGCTCGGAGAGATGGTCGAGCTCCAGGTCTCCCTCTATCCATCGCTGCTCGGCCTGGCAACCCTGGCGGCGCTGGGCGTGGCCTGGTCCGTGTCGGTTCGACTGGCCGGATCCGAGGGTGCGGTCGGTCCTCTGCGGGAGTTCGGATTCAGCGATCACTTCATCTGGGTGGCGATCGGCGGGTTGATGCTCTTCCTGCTACCGATCGGACAGCTCGCTTCGCGTATCGGCCAGAACGCCCTGGCCTTCATGGGAGGGCTGTATGTGCTTCGCGGCGCGGCCGTGCTCGCCTGGATCGTGCCCGCTGCGGCTGTCTCCTCCTGGTCCGGTCTCCTCCTGACGATGGCGGCCCTGCTCTTCTATCCGATCCTTGTAGGTTTCGCCCTCGTCCTGGGTGTGAGCGACACTTGGCTCCATCTCAGGAAGAGGTTCGACGGATCGGAAGGCTCTCACGGTAGTACGTAAGCAAACAGGTAAGCAAACGGTGCTGATACCATGACTCAAGTGATACTCAGGACGGATGTCGCGGACCTCGGCGGAGCCGGAGACGTCGTCGATGTGAAGCCCGGCTACGCCCGGAACTACCTGATCCCGCAGGGGCTCGCCTACGCGGCCTCCGAGGGCAACGTGCGCCGGCTCGAGGGCGAGCACCAGCAAGCTCAGGTGAGCCTGGACCAGCAGAAGGACAGGGCGGAAGGCCTGGCGGCGGAGCTGGAGGGGCGGTCCGTGTCCTTCAAGGTCAAAGCTGGCGAGGAGGGAAAGCTGTTCGGCTCGGTCACGACCGTCGACATTGCCGAGCAGCTCGCCAATGAGGGCGTCACGATCGACCGTCGGGACATCATACTGGAAGAGCCGATCAAGGAGCTGGGCGTCTTCCGAGTGCCCGTGCGTTTGCACGCGGACGTACGGCCCGAGCTGACGGTCTGGGTGGTCGCCGAGGAGTGACGCAGCGGATGGCCGGGGCTTGGTAGCTCCCACGCCCGTTCCGACACCGCTCGAGGAGCGCCTCGCCACTCTGGTCGGGAGCGAGGGAGCGGTTCCGGCCGAGTTGTCTCAGCTGACGGTGGCCGCGCTCGAGCGAAACGCGCGCGCCGGCCTCGTCCTGGATCTTCGCCAGCTGTCCGACGCGACCGATTATTTCGTCATCGTTTCAGGGGACTCGGACGTGCATACCCGAGCTATCGCCGACAACGTGCTCCAGCACACCCGCCAGCACGGGGTCCGACCGGCGGGCGTCGAAGGACAGACCGCCGGGCGCTGGATCCTGATCGATTTCATCAACGTCGTGCTCCACATCTTCTTGCCCGCGGTCCGCGATTTCTATCAGCTCGAACGCTTGTGGGGAGACGCGCCGCAGGTCTCCCTCGAGGACCTCTGAGGATGCGGCGGCCCTCCGGCCGACACCACCTTGCTCGGGCTTTCGCGGCTTGTTTGGCGTCCCTGACGATCTCGGCATGCGGAGCTTCGGGTGACGACGCGGCAACGGAGCGGGCCTACGCCGCTGAGAGCCTCGTCGTGGGGGACTGGTTGGCCGAGGCCGGACTGCTCGCGCTGAGCCGGTCGGGCGATCGTCCCGAGCTGCGTGCGGCAGCCGATCCATCCCTGGTCGTATGGAAGCGGGAGGAACGTCTTCCGGCGATCGAGACGGTTGGCGCGATAGGTGCGCGATCGCTCCTGTTCAGCGTTCCAGGCGGAGCGACCTATCGCTGGGATCTGGAGAACGAGCGGGCGGACGCACTGGGCGACGTGGAGTCGGGTGCCGACTGGAGTGCGATCGATGGGGCCGCCGCCTTCTGGGCCGAGGACCGGATTATCGTCTCGGATGAAGCCGGTGAGCGGAGGTACACGGCTCCGGCTCCGGTGATCTGGGCGGCTCCCGCGCCGGACGGAGGCATCGTGGCGCTCACTCAGGGCGAGAACGGACCGGTCCTCCTCGCCTTGAACGAGGGCTCCGAGATCGTGTCGGAGAGGGGCTTGACGGTCCGGGCGCCCGGCCACATGACGGCGTGGGGAAGGAACGTCCTGTTTCCCACTGCGGATGGTCGGGAGGTCGTGGTCATCCGCATCCCCGAGCTCGAGGAGGTGGGACGGCACGAATTCCGACGCCCCGTGAGTGCGATCGCGATCTCCGGCTCGTCGCACGAGTTCTACGTGGCGCACTCGGGTGGCCGGATCGAGGCTGTAAACCGGATCAACGGGAACCGGCGGGATCTGGCCAGGCTCCCGGGCGAGGTCAGCGAGCTCCGTCCGGGCATCTATGGCCAGCAGCTGCTGGCGGTGGGATCGGAGGGCGTTTACAGGGTCTCGCTGAGCGGCGCTCCGCCCGCCCGTCTGCCGGTCGACTGGAGAGCGGACCTCCCGCTTGGCCTGCCCAGCGGCGACGTCCTGGCCGCTCGTGGCGACTCGCTCTACGTGGCTCGGGTGCGGAGCGGCGCGAAGGCGGAGGTGATCCTCGAGGCCATCGACGGTCCGGCAGAGGCCTGGTGGCTGCCGGTGCGCTGGAGCCCATCCTCGGCGCGCCTCGCCTCGGAGCGGGGTCAGGAAGACGAGGACGACCGCGGATCCGATTCGCCGGCCGGCTCGGTGACACCCGGGAGGGACTCGGATGACGAGGGCACGCCCGCAGACGTCCTGGCCGATGCCTCGGGGGACACGATCGGAGCTGGAGAGATCGAAGCGGCGATGGCCGGAGATGCTTTGGCGGATTCGATCGGTCTCTCCTTTACAGCTCCCGCTGCGGGGTACTATGCGGTCGCCGTGGCGTCGCGCACGGCGGGCGGCGTGATCGAGCTCGTGGGGGCGTTGGCGCGCAGCGGCTATCCGACAGCCGTCCAGAGACGACGCGATGACGGCGGTGAGATGTGGTACCGAGCTCTCGTCGGACCGTATCCGGTTAGAGAGAGGGCCGAAGCCTCCGCCCGTCAGCTCCGCCGCGAGCGCGACCTGGACGCGTGGGTCATCGAGTTGACTGCCGGGGCCGAGGGGGAACTGCAGCCCGATTCGCGTTAAGTTGAATCCGTGGATTCCGAGCGAGACGGTGGGTTGAGAGCGGCGACGCGGCTTCCGGCCGATGCACGGATCATCGCCCTTCTGTCGGATGAGGTACCGGGACTGTCCCGGGCCGTCGTGGAGGTGGCAACGGGCATCGCGGAGCAGAGAGGCCGGACCCTCGTGCTGGGGCTCGGCGTCGCCGGTGAGGCGTTGGACGAGGGGTTGGGTACCGCCGACGCCCCCGGCCTGGCCGAGGTTCTCTCCGGAGAGGCGAAGCTCACCGACGTTACGCACCGGTCTCCCGAGCGACGCTTCCTGTACCTGCCCCTCGGCGGCTCATCGGAGCCCCCTTCTCCTTCCGGTATCCGCTCGCTGATCGAGCGTGTGCGGGCAGCCGGAGGCACGCTCCTCGTGGTCATGGCTGGCGATCGCGGCGGCCTGCCGGCCGAGTGGTTCGACATGGACCTGGAGATCGCTGGTCTGGCCGCCCCGTCCTCACCTCCCGCTCGCCCGGATTCGATGTCGGCGGACACGATGGCGGACACGATGTCCGAGGGCTCGATGCCTGAGGACGCGATGCCGGAGGACGCGATGCCGGCGGTTGCGATGCCGGCGGAAGCGATGCTGGAGCGGGGCCGTTGGGGGCGGCATAAACTGAAGCAGCGCTTGCCGCTACCACGGTTCGCCGTCGCGGGTGCCGCTCTCGTCGCGCTCCTGGCCGGCTGGTGGCTTCTCGCCCGCGTCGTGACCCGTTCCTCGACCGAGGGCACGCTGCCGGCCGCGGCCGTGTCGACGGAGGCGATCGATGTGGGGATCGCGGCAGGGGACGGCAGCGCGTCTGCGGAGGACCAGGGCGAGGCGTCGACGGAGAGAGAGGGCGGCCCATCGGCCGAGGCGCTGATGACCATCGCGGACGCCGTCGCCGCGGGGACCGGGCCGGAGTTGCCGTTCTCGGTTCTCGTTGCCAGCTACGCCAGGCGCTCGGACGCGTTCGCGCGGGCCCGGAGCGTCTCCGATGGCTCGATCCTCTTCTTCGTCGTCCCGACGCAGGTGCGAGAAAAGACTTATCACCGACTCTTTGCGGGCGCACTCCCGACGCGGGATTCGGCCCGCGCGCTCATGGGCGAGCTGATGGGACGTGGAATCAAGGAGGCCATCAGCAACTGGGACATCAGGCCGGCCTCCCTGGGCTACCTTCTGTCGGTGCACGCGAGCCGCGACGCCGCCCGGGCGGCCGAGCGAGAGCTGCTCGAGAGCGGGATCTGGGCCTACACGATCCCGCTGGTGGCGGCGGGCGATACCGTCCATCAGGTTTACGCGGGCGCGTACGAGCGGAGCGAAGCTGCCGCCGCGCTGCGTGCGCAGCTCACGGAAGCCGGCGTGGACGCCGAACTTGTGCCTAGACGAGGAGAGCCGCGTTGAAGATCAAGTCCCTCACCCTCCACGGCTTCAAGTCCTTCGCAGACCAGACCAAGCTCGAGTTCCACGACGGGATTACCGCGATTGTCGGCCCGAACGGGTGCGGCAAGTCGAATATCTCGGATTCGATTCGCTGGGTCCTGGGAGAGCAGCGTCCCACGGTGATCCGTGGCAGTCGCATGGACGAAGCGATCTTCGTGGGTACCGAGCAGCGACGTCCGATCCACCGGGCGGAGGTCTCCCTGCTCCTCTCCAACGAGGATGGCAAGCTCGCCGTGCCCTACTCGGAGGTCGAGATAGGGCGGACGGTCTACCGGGGAGGCGAGAGCGACTACCGGCTCAACGGGGCGTCCTGCCGGCTTCGCGACATCCTGGACCTCTGCCGTGACACGGGGCTCGGGGCGAACGCCTACTCGATCATCGAGGCGGGGATGATCGATACGATCCTGAGCGATCGTGCGGAGGAGCGGCGAGGGCTCTTCGAGGAAGCAGCCGGGATCGGCAGGTACAAGGACCGTCGTCGAACGGCTCTCCGCCGCCTCGAGGCCGCGACGACCGATCTGCAGCGGCTCGACGACCTGGTCGGAGAGGTGAAGTCCAAGGTGCGCTCGTTGGCCCGGCAGCGTGGGCGTGCCGATAGATACGTCCACTATCGAGAGCGGCTTCTGCAGCTCGAGATCGCGGTCGCCGGCGGTCGGCTGACGGACATCGAGGCCCGCATCGGTCACGCCACCAAGGAGCTCGAGGGCCTTCGGGGCGAGGCGCCGACAGAGGAAGCTCAGCTTCATGCGCGAGAGGCCGAGCTGGAGACGCTCCGTTTGCGGGTCGCCGAGGAGGGAAGCCGCCGCAGCAAGCTCGCCGATCAGCTGTCGGAGGTGCGCGACCGGCTCAACCGGCTGGAATCCGAGGGCCTCGTGGACGCCGAGCGAACGGGAACCAACCGGCAGCGCCTTGAATCCATCGAGGAGGAGTTGGCCCAGCAGGCCGGTAGGCGGGCGTCCCTGGGCTCCGAGGTTGACCGTCTCAGCGGGGAGAGCGAGGCCTCGAAACTCCGGCTGGAGGAGATTCGCGAGCTGGAGGTCGGGCTCGTTGCCGAGGTCGAGCGCCTCGAGGCGGACAGGGAGCGCGAGGCGGCCGCCGTGGAAGACGCTCGCGGCCGTCATGGTGATGTGATCCAGCGAATCGGCACCCTCTCTTCCGAGCGGGCTGGCGCCGAGCAGCGCGACGAAGAAAGAAAGAAGGAGCTGGAGAGGCGGCAGGCGCTGCTCCGGGCGCTCGAGGAGCGGAGGTCCCGGGCACAAGAGCAGCTCGAGACGGCCACCGCCGCGGCCGGAGAGGCGTCCGGCGTCCGTGCCCGGGTTGAATCCGAGCTCGAGGAGGCCCGCAGCGAGCTGGCTGCCGCCCGCGATGCCTGGCGGGAGCGTCGGAATCTGGCCGCTGAGCTACAGGGGAGTCAGTCGGCCGAGCGAGCGCGACTCTCGAGCCTGCAGGCGATGCTGACGTCGGGCGGCAGTCGACCCGCCGTCGTGACGAGTCTTCTCGAGGCACGGGATGGCCCGAAGGGCGTTTTGGGCCCACTCGTCGACCACCTGGACGTGCCCGCACGGTTGGCGGGTGCCGTCGAGGCCCACCTCGGCCCCTACCTCAACGCGGTCCTCGTGAAGGACTGGGAGAGCGTCGAATCCGTTCGTGGGTGGCTCGAGGCCGGCGACGATGAGGGCGGGCTCGTACTGCTTCCGCTTCGACCGGGGCCCTCCGGGCAGGTCGGGGCGCAAGGCGATCTGCTCGGCGAGATCGAGGTGGAGGAGCCCGCCGCCCCGTGGGCCGCTGCGCTGCTCGGCGACCTGATGACGGCGGATCGTTTCGCTCCCGGCGAGCAGCCCTGGATATGCGAAGATGGCAGCGGCCAGGACCGTTTCGGCGCCGTGCGTCTCGGAAAGGCCGGCGGGGGCGGCGCGCTCGACCTGCGTGCGCGGACGGAGAGCCTGGAAGAAGAGATCCGGCGTGCGGATGAGAAGCTGACGGAGCTGGAGGCGGCGCTCGCTTCGGCGGAAGATGATCTCTCGGAGCGGGAGGCGCGGGTCGAATCGATTTCGCGTGAGCTGGATGATGTCAGAGGGACCTTCCAGGCGGCCGACGGCCGGCGCGAGGCGGCTGCGGCGCGCCTGGAGAGCCTGCAGGAGGAAGAGGAATCGGGCTCGTCGCGCATAGCCGAGCTCACCGAAGCGGTCGGAGGGTTCGATTCGCGGCAGACGGAGCGCGACCGCGAGCTTGCGGAACTGCGGGAGAAGGAAGCGGCCGCGGAGGCATCCGTGGCGGAAGCCCGGAAGCGGGCCCGCCGGGCGGCCATCGAGTGGGAGTCCGGGCGCACGGAGCTCCACGAGTTGCAGCTGGACCTGACCAGACTCGAGTCCGAGGTGTCGGCCACGACGGACCGTCTAAAGCAGATGGAGCTGCGCCTCGAAGAGGTCCAGGCCCTGCGAAGCCGGCTCGAATCGGAGCGCGAAGAGAGGAAGGAGTTCGCCACGGCGCTGAGCCGGAGCGCGGAAGAGCGAGAGGAGGCCATGGTCTCGCTTCTCGAGAAGCGTTCGAGCCTCGAGGAGCAGCTCGGCCGAGCCGATGCGGAGCTCCGCGAGCTTCACCAGGCGGCGGACGCGGAGGAGACGAGGGTTCGAGAGGTGAGACGGGCCGAACGGGAGCACTCCGAG
>JAUWDL010000081.1 GCA_030608825.1 Gemmatimonadales bacterium | reverse complement strand
GCTTCTGGAGGGCGCCGCCCTCTACAGCTTCGGCCGACCGACGGGCATTGATCTGCCGTACGAGACGCCCGGCATGTTTCCGCCATCGCGAGAATGGTATGACGAACGGTACGGTGAGAGGGGTTGGACGGAGTCCGTGGTGCTCAACCTCTCGATCGGTCAGGGCGAGAACCAGCAGTCTCTGCTGCGGATGGCTCAGTTCTACACGGCGCTCGCCACCGGCAAGCCCCCGATCGTTCCGCATCTCGCGAGGAGCGAGGGACTCGCCGCCCGCCGCGCCACGTGGGAGTTGGGCCTCTCGGAGTCCCAACGAAGCCAGCTCGTGGAGGCGTTGCGCGCTGTCGTGAACCACCCCGACGGCACCGCCTACTCGTATCGCTCCGATCGCTGGGAGATGGCAGGCAAGACGGGGACCGCCCAGAACCCTCACGGAGCGCCGCATTCATGGTTCATCGGGTTCGCACCGGCTGACGACCCCGAGATCGTGATCGCAGCGATCGTTGAGTTCGGCCACCCCGACTACCAGGTGTCGCAGGCGGTGCCTTTCGGGATTCGGGTTGTTGAACGGTACCTGGACATGCTCCACCCCGAGCTTCTAGCGCCCGCTCTGGCCGATGTACCGGAGGGACCACCGGTCGGCGATGAGGAGGCCCCGTGATCGCGGCTGTACGGGCGCTTCGTCCTCCCGGCGATCTCAAGCTCTTCGGGCTGGCGATCCTGCTCGCCTTTGCGGGAGCCGCGATGATCTATTCGGCCGGGCAGGTCGAGGTGCCTTCAGTCGCCACCGGTGCCTGGCGTCGCCAGCTGGTCTGGTTGGTGCTCGCGCTCATCGCGTTCCTGACGGTCAGTCGGATACCGCTCCGCTGGTTGGACTGGGCCGCGGTGTGGCTTTACTCGGCTTCCGTCGTGTTGCTGGTCGTCGTGCTGCTGGTCGGCACGGGTCCGAACACGCGAAGCTGGCTCTACATCGGGCCGCTGGGCATGCAGCCGGCGGAGCTTGCCAAGCTCGCCACCATCTTGCTCCTGGCGCGCACCTTCTCCTCTGACCGAGGCGAGTTGAGCCGGCTATCGCAGCTGGTTCGCCCCGTTCTCATCGTCCTCGTTCCGGTGGGCCTCGTGGCGCTGCAGCCCGATCTGGGGAGCGCCCTCGTCTTCGGCGCGATCCTGATCGCGGCGCTTTTCTGGGCCGGCGTCCCGATGGCCATCCTGTTCATGCTGGTCAGTCCCGGCATCAGCCTGCTTCTCGGGTTCTCGCCTGTCGTGTGGGGCATCTGGTTCCTCGCGCTCGCCGTGTTTCTGTACCTCTATCGCCCGTTCGCTGCCGAAGGGATTCTCGTGCTGCTGGCCAACGTTGCGGCGGGCGCGCTCACGCTTCCGTTCTGGCGAAGCCTGGCTCCGTACCAGCAGAACCGCCTCGTCGTGTTTCTCGATCCAGGCGTCGATCCCCGCGGCGCAGGCTGGCACCTGATCCAGTCCAAGGTGGCGATAGGTTCCGGGGGGTGGTTCGGTCAGGGATTCGCCGACGGGCCGCAGAAACGCCTCGCGTTCCTGCCCGAGCAGCATACCGACTTCATCTTCTCCGTCATCGGCGAGGAGCTGGGCTTCTTCGGCGTCGCGCTACTGCTGGTGCTGCTCGGGCTCTTCCTGCGCCGGGTGCTGGGCGTGGCCAGGTCGACCGAGGACTCCTTCGCCAGCATCACCGTGTTCTGCCTCTTCGCTGTCTGGTTCTCGCACTTGATCATCAATGTCGGCATGACGGTGGGGCTGATGCCGATCACAGGGCTGCCGCTTCCGTTCTTGAGCTACGGAGGCACCTTCCTGCTCATGATGTTCGTGGGACTGGCGATCGTGGCGCGGGCTTCCGCCGAGTCCGGAGCCTGACACTAAACCTCCCCGACTTCGCAGCCCCGCACCGGACCGGGTATATTTTCGGGCGCCGATCTCGAGGAGCTCTCATGACCTGGTTCAAAAAGCCCAAGCAGAAGCTCGTGTCGCAGAAGCGTGAGCTGGCGGCAGACGTCTGGGTGAAGTGCGACGGGTGCGGGGAGATTCTCTACGAGCGGCGCCTGAGCGAGAATGCGCACGTCTGCCCGGAGTGCGGGCACCACTTCCGCATCCCCGCCGACGAGTACATCGCGTTGCTTCTGGACGACGGCTTCCTCGAGGAGTTCGACACGCACCTCCGTTCCACCGACCCGCTGGGCTTCGTGGACTCGAAGCCGTACACCGAGCGGGTGAAAGCAGCGATCGAGAAGGTGGGACCGACCGATGCGATCCGGACGGGAAGGGGGCGCTTGGACGACAGGGACGTCTATCTGGGCGCCATGGACTTCGGCTTTATCGGGGGATCCATGGGATCGGTGGTCGGCGAGAAGATCCGCAGATTGGCGGACCGGGCCACGGAAGAAGGCAGCCCCTTGATCCTCATCTCCGCATCGGGTGGCGCGAGGATGCAGGAGGGGATCTTCTCGCTGATGCAGATGGCGAAGACCGCGGCCGCGCTTGAGCGGCTGGCCGAGGATGGAAACCCGTACATCAGCGTTCTCACGCACCCGACCACGGGTGGCGTCACGGCCAGCTACGCGATGCTGGGTGACGTGATCCTCTCGGAGCCGGAGGCGCTCATCGGGTTTGCCGGCCCCAGGGTGATCAAGGAGACGATCCGACAGGACCTTCCGGATGGCTTCCAGCGTGCCGAGTTCCTCCTCGCTCACGGCATGGTCGACCGGATCGTACCCCGCGTGGAGATGAAGCCTGTTCTCTCGACGCTCCTCCACCACATGTGCTGAGCTCTCCGACACCTCGCGTGGCGCGAAGGCCTGAAGGCACCTCCGAGTCAGAGCTCGACCGCCTCCTCGATCGTCCGGTGGGCCACATTCGCTGGGGCCTCGACCGGATTTCCCGAATCCTGGAGGATCTGGGCGATCCGCACCTCGCCTATGATTCGCTTCACATCGGCGGTACGAACGGCAAGGGGTCCGTGTGCGCCATCGCGGGCGCGATCGTCGGCGCCGAAAGGCCGGTGGGGCTCTACACGTCTCCGCACCTTTCTTTGTTCGCGGAGCGGATTCGCATCGACGGAGTGGATGCGGAGGCGGAACTCCTGGAGCGCTGTGCGGCCCGCGTGCGTCCGCTGGCCGAGAGAGAGGGGGCGTCCTACTTCGAGGGCGCGACCGCCCTGGCGTTTCTCGCCTTCGCGGAGGCGGGGATCGAGCTGGCCGCGGTGGAGGTGGGCCTGGGTGGCAGGCTGGATGCGACGAACGTCCTTCGCCCCGAGGGCTGCGCGATCGTCAGCGTCGGCCTCGACCACTGCGAGTATCTGGGTCACTCGCTTGGCGAGGTGGCGGCGGAGAAGGCCGGCATTCTGAAGCCTGCGGTGCCGACGGCTCTCGGAGAGCTCCCGGCGGAAGCTCTGCAGGTGGTCGAGGCGAAGGCGCACGAGGTCGGGGCGCCGTTGTATCGTCTGGGTCGAGCGGCCCGCGTAGCGGACGTGCGGGTCCACTCGACCGGCACGGAGTTCACCTACCGCTCGCCGGCCTGGCCCCATGGCATCGGCCTCGAGGTTCCGCTGCCGGGCGTGCACCAGGCTCACAACGCGGCCGTCGCCCTGCTGCTCCTGGAGCGAGTGGGCAGGCTTCCACAGGCCTCCCGTCTTCCGGATCTGATGGCACGCGTCCGGTGGCCGGGTCGAGTCGAGATGCTGGAGGGCGGACGGGTCACCTGGATTCTGGATGTGGCTCACAATCCGGCCGGTGCCTCGGCTCTGGCGGCGACGCTTGACGCGTTGAGGCCGCGCCGGCCCCTGGTCATTCTCACGGCGATGCTCGCACGGAAAGCATGGCCGGGCATCCTCGATGTGCTGCGGGAGACGGCCGACGCGATGGTGCTGACGATCGCGGACTCCCATCCGGAGGGAGCGGGCTGGGATTTGGCGGGGGTCCAGGCCTACCTGGAGCGTCACGAGGTCGGAAGCGGTAGAGGAGGGCGCCCTCTCGCGGTCGAGTCCTCGGCCGAGCTGGCGACGGCCCTGAGCCGCGCCAGCGAACTCGCGGAGGGGGGGACGGTAGTAGTGGCCGGCTCGTGTTATCTGGTCGGGGATGTCAGGGATGCCTTGGAGGCGGAGGGCGTTCTCGAACCGGGCCGGCCGTACAGCGGATGCGACTCGAATCGACGACATGGAGAAAGAGGAGAAACCAAGAGATGATCTACGATCCGGTGCTCGTTCAGCCGATGCGGGAGGAGCTGGTCCGCCTTGGGGTCCGGGAGCTCGTCACCTCCGAAGAGGTGGATGAAGCTCTGGGTCCCGATTCGGGGACCGTGCTGTTGGTCGTGAACTCCGTGTGCGGCTGCGCCGCCCGGAACGCTCGGCCGGCCGTGGCGATGGCCGCGCAGCACCCGACGCGGCCCGATGCGATGGTGACCGTGTTTGCCGGTCAGGACCCCGAGGCCAGCGCCCGCGCGCGCGAGTTCCTGACGGGATACCGTCCCTCATCGCCCTCGATCGCTTTGCTGCAGGATGGTGACCTGGTGTTCATGCTCGAGCGGCATCAGATCGAAGGCAGAAGCGCCGATGCGATCGCCGATGAGATGAAGGCGGCGTTCGATCGCTACTGCGCGGCTCCCGCGTAGCCGATCCTCCGCCGCCGCATGACCGCCTCGAGCCTTCCCGGCTTTCGGGACTCCTACCCGGAAGATTTCGTCCTTCGGCGCCACATCTTCTCAGGCTGGCGCGAGGTGGCGAGGCGCTACGGGTTCGTGGAGTACGACGGCCCTCCGCTCGAGGCTCTGGAGTTGTACACGGCGAAGTCGTGCCCCGAGATCGTGGGGCAGCTGTACAGCTTCGTGGACCGGGGAGGTCGGGAGGTGGCGCTCAGGCCGGAGATGACGCCCACGTTGGCCCGCATGGTCGGCGCGCGGGCCCAGGGCCTTCCGAAGCCGATCAAGTGGTTCTCCATCCCGCAGCTCTTCCGCTACGAGCGGCCTCAGCGGGGGCGGCTGCGAGAACACTTCCAGCTCAACGTCGACATCGTCGGCGAGACGGACGTGATGGCCGACGCCGAGCTCGTGGCTGCGGCCGTCGATGTGCTCCGCTATTTCGGCCTCGGCGCGGACGACTTCATGGCCCGGGTCTCGGACCGTCGGCTGATCACGCTCATCCTGGAGGAGATCGGCGTGCCGAGCGGGCAGATCCTCGAGGCGATCAGTGCCCTCGATCGTTCCGAGCGTCAGGGCGATGAGTGGCTGGCCGAGCGCCTCTCGGGGCTCGGCCTGAACGAAGCCGGCGTTCGTCGGGCTCTCGCGGTTCGAGAGTGCAGTCTGGAGGATCTGTCGGACGAGTATGGTGGGTCGAGCGGCGTCTCCGAGGCGATCCAGCGGCTGGACGCCTTCTTCGAGCTCATCCGCCACCAGGGGTTGTCGGAGTTCGTGGTCTTCGATCCGCGTCTCGTCCGGGGGCTGGATTACTACACCGGCCTCGTGTTCGAGCTGTGGGGGAAGAGCGGTCGCCTCCGCGCCATCTGTGGCGGCGGACGTTACGATGACCTGCTGGCGGCCCTGGGGGGACCGGATCTGCCGGCGCTCGGCTTCGGCCTGGGCGACGTAGTGCTCGGAGAGCTCCTGAAGGAGAAGGGGCTCCTGCCTGGAGACTCGGCGCGGCTCGATGACTTCATCGTCTACGTGACACCGGAGCAGCGGCCGACGGCGATCGCTCTCGCCCGCCGGCTCAGGGAGAGGGGCCGAAGCGTCGGGTTGGATTACCGGGGCCGAAGCGTCGGACGCCAGTTCCGAGCCGCCGACCAGGCGGGCGCTTCCCGTGCGATCGTGATCGGGCCTGATGAGCAGCGGGACGGAACGGCATCCGTTCGCGACATGTCGACGGGCGACGAGCGCTCGATCGGCATCGAGGAGTTGCTCGCAGAGCTCACGGCGCCGGATTCGGCAGAGAGCGGAGCGTAGACGCCCGTGACGAAGGACAGACGTCTCACTCCGCAGTCCGAGGATTTCTCGGCCTGGTACACGGAGATCGTCCAGGTCGCCGGCCTCGCCGACTACTCTGCCGTGCGCGGATGCATGGTCATTAAGCCGTACGGCTATGCGATCTGGGAGCTCATGCAGTCGGCGCTGGACGGGATGTTCAAGGCGACGGGGCACCAGAACGCCTACTTCCCGTTGTTCCTCCCCCAGTCGGCGCTCGATCGCGAAGCGGAGCACGTGAAGGGTTTCGCGCCGCAGACAGCCGTTGTGACCCATGCGGGCGGCGAGGAGCTGGAGGAGCCGCTCGTTGTGCGCCCGACCTCCGAGGCGATTATCTGGCCGGTGGTGGCCAACTGGATCCAGTCCTACCGCGACTTGCCGGTTCTCCTGAACCAGTGGGCGAACGTCGTGCGCTGGGAGCTCCGCACGCGACCCTTCCTGCGAACGACCGAGTTCCTGTGGCAGGAGGGTCACACGGCCCATGCGACCGCCGAGGAGGCTCAAGAGGAGGCTCGGCGAATGCTCGGCGTCTACCGGGAGTTCATGGAGGAGTGGA
>JAUWDL010000242.1 GCA_030608825.1 Gemmatimonadales bacterium | reverse complement strand
AGGACGACACCGACGACATCACCCGGCTGAACACGAACCTGATCTTCATGAGAGAGTTCGGGAGTCGCTGGTTCTACTCGGGTCTGCTGGCGGGCGACCAGAACTCGCAGCTGAGCTTGGACATCCGCGGCACGGCCGGCGGCGGCCTGGGCCGCTTCCTCGTCCAGTCCAACAAGGTCATGCTCGGTCCCTCTCTCGGGCTCTCCTACGCCCGCGAGCGCTTCATCGACCAGGAGGCCGACAACGCGGTCCAGGCCTACTTCCTGGGCGACTTCCAGTTCTTCAGCTGGGGTGGGCTGGACACGGATCTCTCGAGCCGGCTGGTGGTGATCCCCGTGATCAACCAGGGGGGACGTTGGCGGATCAGCTTCGTGACGAGCTTCAAGCGGGAGATCGTCAGCGACTTCTATTTCAACGTGAGCGTCAACGAGCAGTTCGACAGCCAGCCGCCGGCGGAGGGCACCGAAAAGAACGACCTCAGCCTCACAACCTCGTTCGGCTGGTCCTTCTAGCACCTCGGCGCGCTCGAGGAGTGGTTCGCCTAACGGGTGGTCCGGCCTAGGCCGGCGGCTGCTCCCGCCGCACTCGGATTGCATCTGCATCTTCCCTAGGACAACCTTCCAACAGGCGATTACGGAGCGCCGGGCCGTCGCCACGCGGCCTGCCGCAACCGTTGCTATCCAGACACACTCTTGCCGCCTGGAGAGCTCGATAATCGGATGAGGAACCGGATGATGAGCCGATCCACTGGACGCCCGCTCAAACCCTTCCCACGCCTGATGCTCGCTGCCCTCGCTGCGGTCCTTTTGGTGCACGCCCCGGCGATTGCACAGAAGACGGACGTCGTGACGCTGAACAACGGCGACGACATCACGGGCGAGGTGAAGGAGCTCAAGCGCGGCAAGCTCAAGTACAAGACCGACGCGATGTCGACGGTCTACATCGAATGGCCGAAGATCAGCACGCTGGTGACTGAAGGGAAGATCTTCGAGGTCGAGCTGGAGGATGGCACGAAGTACTTCGGCTCTCTCCGGGCAGGGCAGGAAGATGACCAGATTCGCGTGCTTGTCGATGGCGACACGGCAACGGTCGAGACGGACGACATCGTCCGCTTGGCGAGGATCAAGAAGAGCGTCTGGGACCAGATCGATGGAAGCCTCGACCTCGGCTTCGACTACACCCAGGAGAACGACAAGCTGGACTTCTCGCTCTCGTCCGACGTCAAGTACAAGTGGGGCCTGAACGACATCAAGTGGAACCTGAACATGACGGTCAACCGCCAGGACGGAGCCTCGGATATCAACAAGCTGGCCACCAGCGTTATGTACATCCGCCAGTTCGGCTCCAAGTGGTTCTGGACGGGCCTCACGAGCTTCGAGTCGAACACGCAGCTCAGCCTCGACATCCGCGGCACCTTCGGCGGAGGCGTAGGTCGATACATGATCCAAACGAACAAGGTGGTTCTCGGCTTAGTGGGCGGAGCGTCCTACGCGCGTGAGCGGTTTACGGACCAAGACGGGGACAACCTGGGGCAGGCGTTCGCGATGACCGACTTCCAGTTCTTCAGCTGGGGAGACCTGGATACGGATCTCTCGAGCCGCCTGGTGATCATCCCGGTCTTCACCGAATCGGGACGCGTTCGACTGCAGTTCCAGACAAGCTTCAAGCGGGAGTTCGTGAACAACTTCTACTTCAACGTCGGCTTCACGGAGACCTACGACAGCGAGCCGCCGGACCCGGACGCGGCAAAGAACGACCTGATGTTCACGACGTCTATCGGCTGGTCCTTCTGAGAACCTCTATCTCCAGGAGCGAGAGGCGATGCGCAGGAAGATCCACGAGTACGCGGGCGAGGAAGTCTCGATCGACTACGATGCGAAGCGCTGCATCCACGCCGCGGAGTGCGTCCACGGCCTACCCGCCGTCTTTGATCCGGAGCGGCGGCCCTGGGTGGATCCGAATGGCGCCGGGGCGGACTCGATCGCCGAGGTGGTCGGCCGCTGTCCCACGGGCGCGTTGCGGTTCGAGCGGCTGGACGGCGGCCCGGCGGAAATCGCGCCGTCTGAATCCGTCGTAACGGTCGCGCCCGACGGGCCGCTGTACGTGCAGGGTGATCTACGGCTCGGCACTGCGTCGGGCGAAGCAGATGAGGAGGGTAGAGTCGACTATCGCGCCGCGCTCTGCCGGTGCGGCGAATCGGCGAACAAGCCTTTTTGCGACAACGCCCACCAGGAGTGCGGCTTCGAGGATCCGGGAGCGGTGGACGTCGGACGCGGGACCGCGTTCGAGGGCCCGGAGGCCGAGTCTGGCAGCGCTTCCTCCGGTCCGTCCTCCGCTCCGCCCGCAGGCCCTCTCGCGGTGACGGCGGCCCCGAACGGGCCACTTCTGTTCGGCGGCCCCGTCGAGTTGCGAAGCGGCGACGGGGAATGCCGCATCCTCGTCCAGAATCCCGCTCTGTGCCGTTGCGGCCACTCGCGGGACAAGCCGTTTTGCGATGGCACTCACTTCAGCGTCGGTTTTCAGGCGGACTGAAAAAGGGCCCTAGACGCGCGACGTCGGGAGGCCGAAACGAGCGGCGGCGGCGATTTGCCGCGCATCGGCGGAGACGAACAGCTGCGCCCCCCATTCGAGGGCGGAACCGACGTGGAGCGCATCCACGGCGGAGAGCTCGTGCGCCTCTTCCAGGAGCTCGGTGGCACGCCTCAGCACCTCGGGTGACACCGGGACGATTGACGCGTCCGCCACGTCCTCCAGCAGTGCATCCTTGGCCTGCTCGTAGTTCTCGGGCGATAGGACGCCTTCCCGCCGCCTGCGGCAGAGGGCAGAGAGGATCTCCGGGATGGTGAGAGCCGAGGTTCCCAGTGACGAGGCGTCGCGCAGGATCTCCGCGACGCGACCGGTGTTGCGTTCCCTCACGTAACGTCCGGCCAGCGCGGAGGCATCCAGATAGGTTCGCACCGCCTAGCGGCTTCGTTCCCTCAGAATCGCTGCGCTCACGGCTGCTCCGGCGATCGGCAACCGGGGGCCTGCGCGCTTCCAGGAAGGTTCGGCGGACTTTGCGGGAGGAGCCAGCTCGGCGACCACTCTGCCGTGCCGGGTGACAAGAACTCGCTCTCCGTTCTCTACTTCGCTGAGGAGAGAGAAGACGTTCTGCCGAAACTCCGTGGAAGTAACGGCTCTCATCGGAGTAGCTCTCTGTCTGCGGTTAGGGCGCTACGGGACAAGTGTACACTTATGTACGCTCATGTACACTTCCGCAAGAGGGTGCCGCAGCAGGTGGTGAGACGCTTAGATTCCCGGCTCGTGGAAACTTTGTCGGGAACTTCGTCGGGAACCTCGCCGAGACCTTCGCGGAACCGAGAGGCACGGCACGCACAAGGTGCACCGGATGTCGAAAAGAATTCCACTCGTCTGTTCGCTTCTGGCGCTGAGCTGGGCACTGCTCGTGCCGCCGGACGGGCTGCGCTCAGAGCCCCTCGTCATCATCCGCGCCATGACAGCGACGACGATCGCCGAAGTGTACGTGGAGCCGGACTCGGTCGTCGTGGAGCTGGAGATCGGCCTCGCGGATCTCGACGCGTTCCGCAACCTGAT
>JAUWDL010000362.1 GCA_030608825.1 Gemmatimonadales bacterium | reverse complement strand
ATAGTGCGTGGGAACGCTTCTTCGGCGGCGTGACGGACGCCAACATAATGTTGAGCGGGCTGGAGGGCGTGAACGTAGCGGACCAGGAGATCATCGTAGCCGAGCTCAGGACCCTGCGGGCGCTCTACTACTACTCGCTCATGGACCTGTTCGGGGGCGTCCCGATCGTCACGGAACCGGTGATCGTGGCGCGGCCCCGACCGACCAGAGCCGAACTGTTCAACTTCCTCGAGCAGGAGCTCACGGCGGCTCGAAACGATCTGCCCACCAGCTGGCCTTCCAACATGAACGGGCGCATGACGAGAGGGGCCGCCGACGCGATCCTGGCGAGCATGTACCTCAACGCCGAGGTGTTCACGGGCGAGGTCTCAGCGGGCGGGCTGCAGCCAGGACAGGCCCGGTGGCAGGACGCCATCGATGCCGCCGATCGGGTGATCAATTCGGGTGTGTACAGCCTCGCGACTGACTGGGTATCCATCTTCACGGCCGACAACCACACCTCCCCGGAGCCCATCCTCGTCGTGAAGCATCTCAATCAGTCGGGCCTCGGATGGAATTTCATGATGCGGACTCTGCACTACAATCAGATCAGCCCGAGCCCCTGGAACGGATGGTCGACGCTGGCGGAGACGTATAACAAGTTCGATCAGGACGACATGCGGGAGGACATCTTCCTGGTGGGCCCGCAGGTGAACCTCGACACGGGGGAGCCGGTCTTCGAGCGGGGGGGAGCTCCGCTGGTCTTTGGCGACGTCAACGACATCTTACAGGCGAACGAGAGCGAGGGGATCCGCATCTATAAGTGGCCGGCGGACGCGGACAGGGTTCAGCAAGATAATAGCAACGACGTGGCCTTGTACCGCCTCGCCGAGATGTACCTGATCCAGGCCGAGGCCCTGAACGAACTCGGGAATACGGCCGCGGCGGTCGATCTGGTCAACATCATACGAGAGCGTGTGTTCGATCCGGACAAACCGCTCGACGCGGCGGACTTCTCGCAGGCGACGTTCCGGGATCGGATTCTCCTCGAACGGCTCTTCGAACTTTTCGCCGAGTCGAAACGACGAGCGGACCTGATCCGGCACGACAAGTTCGGCGAGCCCCGGAAGTTCAAGCCCCAGAGCGAGCCGTACAAGATCCTGTTCCCGATCCCCCAGCTGCAGCTGGACGCGAACCCGGAGCTCGTGCAGAATCCGGGCTATTGACCCGGTCCGCGATTCTCGCAGCCCGCGACATCATGACGCCATAGCCTGCTCCCCGCGGGGGGCAGGCTATGGCACCTCGGAATGAGGGGGGCACGCGGCCGCCTCCGGCTTGCGGTCGCGGCGTTTTGCCTCGGCGCCGCCCCCTCCTGCGCGGACCGGTCTCCAGAGCCGAGTGAGCCGCTCGCGGCAGGCGACGAGCTCTTCAGCAGGCTTCCCTCCAGCTATACCGGCGTTCGATTCGAAAACCGGGTCGTCGATACGCCCGACCTCAACGTCTTCAAGTATCGCAACTTCTACAACGGCGGCGGCGTGGCGCTGGGAGACCTCACGGGCGACGGACTGCCCGAGCTGCTGCTCACCTCGAACCTGGGGGAGAACCGACTCTACCTGAACGAGGGCGGGTTCCGCTTCACAGACGTAACGGAACGGGCAGGGGTCGCAGGCAAGGGGTCCTGGGCAACGGGCGTCACCTTCGTCGACATCGACGGCGACGGATGGCTCGACATCCATGTCGGGTACGCCGGGGACGTGGAGGGCGAGCGTCGGGCCAACGAGCTCTACATCCACCAGGGCTTGAACGCGAAGGGCGTCCCCGTGTTCGCGGAGTCGGCCGCCGCCTACGGCATCGCGGATCAGGGCTATACGACCCACGCCGCCTTCTTCGACTGCGACCGGGACGGTGATCTGGACCTTTATCTGGTCAACAACTCCTTCCGGCCGGCCAACAGCTTCGGGCTGCAGAACACCCGGGACGTGCGCGACCCGTCTGGCGGCGACAAGCTCTATCGCAACGATGGCGGGCGCTTCGTGGACGTGAGCGAAGCCGCCGGGATCTTCGGGAGCGAGATCGGCTTCGGGCTGGGTGTCGCCATCAGCGACCTCAATCGCGACGGCTGGCCGGACATCTACGTCTCGAACGACTTCTTCGAGCAGGACTACCTCTACATCAACGATGGAGATGGCACGTTCACCGAATCGATCGCGCGGCAGATGCCGTACGTGAGCCTATCCTCGATGGGCCTCGACATCGCCGACATCGACAACGATGGGTGGACGGATGTATACGTCGCGGACATGCTGCCGGAGGACGAATACCGGTACAAGACGATCGCTGGGTTCGAGAGCTGGGACAGCTACCAGGCCCGGCTGAGGAACGACTACCATCACCAGTTCACAGGCAACATGCTGCACCTGAACCGGCGGACGGGATCGTTCAGCGAGATCGGCCTGCTGGCCGGCGTGGCGCGAACCGACTGGAGCTGGAGCGCCCTGATCGCGGACTTCGACCTGGATGGTCACAAGGACATTCACGTGACGAACGGCCTGCAGCGAGACGTGACCTCACAGGACTACATGTCGTTCCTCGGGAACCCCCGGACGCTGCTGGAGGCCCGCGGGGGCGAGGCTGAGGCGGTCTACACCGCTGCGCGCGAGATGCGCGCCCGGCACTGGGGCGACGCCGTCTTTCTCTACGGCTTCGTCTACTTCTCGACCTACTGCCGCAACGGGTGCTCGTTCTGCCTCT
>JAUWDL010000181.1 GCA_030608825.1 Gemmatimonadales bacterium | reverse complement strand
TCGAGCCAGGGCGAGCGGAGGGGCAGGAGGAAGAGCCGGGAGCGAGCAGAGCACGTGGGTCGACGAGCCGGCTGCCGAAGGCGTCGTTGAAAGCCCGGTCGAAGGCGCGGTCGAAGGGAAAGAAAAGAGGCCCGGCGGGGGCTCTCCCACCGGGCCTCGGCTACCGGATCGTCAGACCGTCTCAGACCTCCTCGCGGAAGGTCGCGGCACGGTCACGTCGGGGCGGCTATCCCCGGCAGGCCTTCTTGACGATCTGCTCCTGCCTGAAGATGTAGGTGTCGGTGGCATCCATAATCTGCGACTGGGAGGCCCGCTGCACATCGCCGGCCCGCTGGATGTAGCCGGGCACCTGCTGGAAGCGCTGCAGGGCACGCTGCGCCGGTCCACACTCCTCACTCGGGTTGGACTCATCGATCGCAACGGCCTGCTGGTAGATCCCGTACCCGATGAAGAAGTTCAACTGGTTCTGCGTCGCGGAGGTGCTCGCGAAGTCCAGAGCCGCCCGGAACATAGTGATCGCCTGCGCGATCTGGCCGCGCTTGAAGTGGGTGTTGTAACCCCGGGACAAGAGCTGGCTGGCGACCACATCCGAGTCGCTCCCGCTGTCCACGGCCCGCTGGAAGTCCGCGAGCGCGGCCTCCATCGGAGCGCCTCCCTGCAGATGGAGGATGCCACGCTTGAGGAAGCCGTTCGGATAGGTCGGGTCGATCTCGAGAGCGTAACCCAGCTCGCGCACGGCGTCGTCCGTCCGGTCCATCGCGGCGAGCATGTCGGCCCTGAGCGCCCAGAAGGCGGCCCGGTCCGCGTCAGTGATGTTCGCGACCTCGAGCTCCTGGCCGCCCGCCGTCGTGACGCTCCCGCCCTCTCCCGTCACCGGATCCGTCGTCGCCTCCATCTCCTCCTTCACGCGCTCGGAGAGGTCGAAGCCGCCGGCGGCGTCACCCATGGCCAGGTAGGCCTTCATCGCGTTGAGCACGATCGCCGCTTCGATCGCCTCCTCCTCGAGGTCGACGTAGCGGCGGTAGGCATCCAGCGCGACCTGGGCGGCGGCCGAGTCCTGCACCGTGCCTCCGTTGCTGCCTCCCTCTCCGCTGAAGGTCGCCTTGGCGAGCGCGACGTTCCCCAGGTACTGCCACATGGCGGCGCTCTGATCGTCCCGCGAGAGGCCATCCTGGAGGATCACGATCGCACCGTCGTAGTCGCCGGCCTGTGCCAGGTTGAACGCGATGTTCAGCCGCACCTCGGCGTCATCCGGATTGAAGTCCAGGTACTTCCCGTAGTAGTCGTTGGCGCACTCCGTGTCCCCGAGCTGGGCGCAAACGAAGGCCAGCGACTGGATCGCGTCCTCCTTGGCCGGTTCGGCGGCGAGCACCTGCTCCAACTCGGGCCTGGCCTCCGCCCAACGCTCGAGACCCATCAACGTCCGGGCGTGGAAGTAGAGCGCCTGGCCCGCCTCCGGTCTCAGCTCGATGGCCTCGTTGCAGTTGCGCAGCGCATCCTCGAACTGGTTGGCCGCCAGGTACTCCTGGCAGAACTGCACCGCCTTCAGGTAGGACACCTGCTCACCGAAGGCCTCGATGATCCGGCGCGACGCCTCTTTGGCCTCGGAGCCGCCATCTCCGCCCACTGTGAACTCGGGAATCTGCAGCTCCTCGCCCGACTTGGACTGGACGAAGGTCGCCTTGACATGGACGCCGCCTCCGGCAGGATCGGCGTTCCCGACCATCACCAGATCAGCCTTGAGCTGTCCGGCCAGCTGCCTCCACTGAATCGGAGTGAGGACCTGATCCTCGAGCCCGAATCGCTTGAGGGCTTCCTTGATCTCGTCCTTCTCCATCGGTTCGATGGCGTCGAAATCCTCGAGGCTCTTTGCGACCTCCTCGGCGACCCGCTCGCCGAACTTCTTGTTGATATCTCCGCTGGTGGTCAGAGGAGCGACCAGGACTTTGGCGGCGGATTGCGCCTGCACGTCGGCCGGCAGAGCCAGCGAGAGCAGGACCAGGATCGGCAGCGTCGATGAAACGACGGCGCGGAACGGTGTCATCGGCGTTCTTCCCTCTGCTTTGTGATGCGCAACTTCCTGAGAAACCAACGTCGACAGCCCCGAAGCCAGCCCCCGGTGCGTCGACTCAAAACGACATCTAGGCGCCTGCCCGGAGGTCTCGAAGAGAATCCCCGGGAGGTGACCGACATTACCCGTCTCCCTCGATTTGGTTCGGCGCGGTTCCCGACCCCACGCGAGGGCCACGCTGGGCGAATGGAGAGCAGAGCAACATATTCCTGCCCATCGCGGTCCGCCACCTGAAGAAAACGCGCTACGCAGGCAAAAAGTGCCAGGGCAACCTTCCGGTGCTCGGTTGCCCGCGACACGACATATATGTAGACTTGGAATTAGCGAAGCGGTCGGCGACGGGCTCAGGTGTTTCCCGTCACGTCGGACAAGACCGCCGCGACGGGTTGGCACCGAGGCTCCGGTCATCGTGCGTGCGGACAACGCGCTGTCCCGCCTGAGTCTAACGCCACTCCAATCCGGATCCGGCCGCTTTCGCCTCCCTCCCCAGGCCCTTTCGGGCCAGTTTCCTGTTGTGCCTATCAGTCTGTCTTTCTTTCAGTTTGTCTTTCTATCCCTTCTCACCGAGATGGAGGCCGTCCCCTCCACGGAGAGGGACAGGGCTCCCGCCCTCTACATGCGGATCTCCGGCGCGAGGCGGGCGGGGAGGAGCGAGTGTGCTGCGGTGGTGCGGGTGGGGGCAGTCGCTCGGCGGTCGGGCGCTTCCTCAGACGAGGAGGATCGCCACGGCCGCCATGGCCGCCATCACCAGCAATTCCGTTCGGTCAGGGCGTTTCATCGGTTCCGACTCTTCGGGTTCTCTCGGCGTTGGTTTTGGGCACCAGGCTTGCGGCTCTGGCACCGGATCGAGTATCAGTAATGATTAGCAATAGTCGTGCCCGAGCTCAGGGGGGCGCCATTCCTCCACATGATCTCGCACGCCCCTGTCACACAGCCACTTAGCGGACGCCGCCTCAGTGGCGGGGACCCGGCTCGCGGCCGAGCCCCTGCCATTTCGGCCGGGCTTTCGCGCTCCAACTTGTCGAGATGCAGCCTCACCGGCCGCCGACCCGTAACGCGACGACGTCGGGCGGACCGACCTGAACGGCAGCGCGCGGCAGCGCCGACTTCGGCGGCTCGAGGCGCCGAAACCGCTGCAGCAGCCTCTCGTCCAGAATCGGGACATCAGCCAAGGGGCCGTGAACCCGGATCTCCGCCGGCCTCACCCATACGTCCAGATCTCCGTCGTGAAGCCGATCGGCCACCGGAGTATCGAACGGGATCACCTGGCCTCCTTTGGCCGCGCGGCTCTCCGCACCGACGAGGATCAGGACGATGACGGCCAAGACAATGACCCCTACGCTCATGAGCTTATGTTCGAGATTGAACACGTTGCCATAGTATCTAGGCTGATCATGGGTCGAAGATCTCATCGCGAACTCCTTTTCGACCGCGACCGTTACCGGCACTGTCCGCGGGCTCGGGGTCGCGATTGAATTCGGCCCGCGTGGCGTCTACGTTGATGAGTGTCGCGATGACCCGTCACGCTGACGTCCGTGTGCCGTCATTTCGCGGTGACGGCCCCGTAAGTCGTTTGCGGAGGCTGGCGATGATCCGATTGTCTGTTTTGGGCTCGCTCGACCTCCGAGCGAGCGACGGACGCCAGATGCTCTCCGTTTTGGCCCAGCCGAAGAGGGTCGCTCTCCTCGCTTATCTCGCCGCCAACCGAGACTTCGTACGTCGAGACACGCTGCTCGGGCTGTTCTGGTCCGAATCCGACGAAGAGCACGCGCGTCACGCGTTGCGGCAGTCGCTCTACACGCTCAGACGAAGCCTCGGGCCCCGCGTATTGGCCTCGCGGGGAGACGAGGAGCTGGGAATCGACTGCGCTCATCTCGAGTGCGACGTGGCTTTGTTCGAGGACGCCGTGCGGGATGGGCAGGCCGAGGCAGCTCTCGAGCTCTACAAGGGCGACCTCCTGGAGGGCTTCTTCCTCTCTGACGCTCCTGGATTCGAGAAGTGGCTCGATGTCAGGCGAACCACCCTGCGCAACCAGGCGGCCGAGGCTTCTTCGAAGCGTGTAGAGCGACTGCCGCAAAGCGTGACGGGCGTGTTCTTCGTCGGATTCGGACCAAAACAGTCCGAGCAGCGTGTCGCGACGTACGAAGTCTCGATTGGCGGCGAGATAAGCGAGTAGAGCGACCCGCTTCGGCTGGGCCAAGACGGAGAGGATCTGGCGTCCGTCGCCCGCTCGGAGGTCGAGCGAGCCCAAAAGAGACAGTCGGATCATCGCC
>JAUWDL010000177.1 GCA_030608825.1 Gemmatimonadales bacterium | reverse complement strand
GTGCGCATCCGTCACGACCGACTCAACGATCTGGCCCGCTTCGAGAGGCTCGGCAGCCGTCAGATGCGTCACCCCGTCCACGTCGTCCGCCTGACCGGCGATCCGACCGAGCGCGATGCCCGCCGCTGCGGCCGGCTCGTCCACGATCGCCGTCCGCTGCTTGCCGACCTCGCCGGCCATCAGCTCGGCCGAGATCGCCCGCTGCACCTCCAGCAGCTCCTCTAGGCGCTTGCGCGCCAGGCTCTCGGGAACGAAGGAGCCCTCCATCTCCGCCGCCCGCGTGACCTCCTGCGGCGAGAAGGCGAAGGCGCCCAACCGCTCGAACCGGATCTCCTCCAGAAAGTCGAGCAGAGCCCGAAAGTCGTCATCCGTTTCCCCGGGAAAGCCGACGAGCACGGTGGTGCGCAGGGTCAGTCCCGGCACGGCATCGCGGAGCCCCGCGATCTTCACCCTCAGCGACTCCTGCCGCTCCGGTCTTCGCATCCCCTCCAACACCGGGTCGCTTGCGTGCTGGATCGGCATGTCGATGTAGGGAAGGATCCTCGGTTCCGAGGCCATGAGCCGAATCAGCGGCTCGCGCAGGCCGGCCGAGTAGATGTACAGCAGACGGATCCATGGGATCTCGGTCGCTTCGATGAGGCGCGCGACCAGCGTCGAGATGTCGGTGCCGTCCCGGTACTCGCGGCCGTAGTGCGCGAGATCCTGGGCAACGAGGTTCAGCTCTACGGTTCCCTGCGCCTCCAGGCGCAGGGCCTCGGCGACGAGCCGCTCCGCTTCGAACGAACGGTGCCGACCCCTCCACAGGGGAATCGCGCAGAACGCGCACCCGTGATCGCACCCCTCGCTGACCTTCAGGTAGCGCACGTGAGGGCTGCCCTCGAGCGGGAGGCGCTCGCCGGGGTGAGCGGAGCGGGCAGCAGCGGCGAGGAAGCCAAGTCGCTGAAGGGAGGGCACCAGGCGGTCGAGGTCTCGCAAGCCGAGGAAGAGGTCCACCTCGGGAAGCTCGGCCGCGAGCTCCTCTCTGTACTGCTCGACCAGACAGCCCACAGCCACCAACGCCTTACAGGCTCCGTCCTCCTTGAGTCTGGACGCCTCCAGAATCGCCCCGATCGATTCCTGCTTCGCGGCGTCGATGAACCCGCAGGTGTTGATCAGCACGACCTCGGCTTCGTCGAGATCTCGCGCCGTCTCGGCTCCACAGGCCTTGAGCGTGGCGAGGATTCGCTCGGAGTCGACCGTGTTCTTGTCGCAGCCCAGGCTGACCAGGCCGAGCTTCATCCCTGGAAGAGATCCACATTCGGGGGGGGATCGAACTGGAAATACCAGTCCGGGATCGGGGCGTCGGGCTCCAACCGTCCCAATTCCACGGTGCGGACGGTCTCGTTCTCTTCGATGATCTCGAACTTCCTGACCAGGTAGTTCTCGGCATCCACCCAGATGCGCACCCGCCGGTAGGGGGAGGCCTCCCGGGGAGTGAGCTCGATGAGATGCGCCGGCCGGTCGGTCACCACCTCCTCCAGGAGGTACACCGCATCGTAGATCGTCTTCGCGTCCTCGAAGATCCGTCCCTGGAGATCTACCATGTGCGCGCCGGTCGTTCTCGCCTCGATAGTGGAGCGGATGACCTGACCCGGATTCGTCGTCGGGTAGTAGAGCCAGATATAGGTGCCATCCGCGACGATGACGTCCCCGACCGGATCCTCGAACTCCATCTTGAATCGTCCCCGGCCCTTCTGATACCAAACGCCGGAGCCGGTCCGGGTGCGCTCGAGTAGCGGAACCTCGATCGTCTGCGTGAAGTGCGCGCGGAGGGAGCTCAGCGCGTTGTACGTGCTCTCGGCGCGGGCGAGAATCTCGCGCACGTCCGGAGCGACCTGTACCGATGCGAGCCCGTCGGTCGTGCGGAAGGCCGTTGCGAGGGCCGCGGCGGCCACGAGGGCGAGTGTCACGCGTATCATACGGCGTGTGTTCAACGTCCTGTGCTCCATACGCTTATGCACCAGGTCGATCTCCGGGTCTCCGTGAGACTACACGAGCTGTGGGGGGCCGTTCCGGCCGCAACCGGCAGCAGACCCGCTCAGGCCGTCGAAGGGCCCGGTCAGACCAGGCCTTCCCGCCGCTCCGTTCCCTCCAGGATCTGCTCGAGACCATCGAGGCCCACGAGAACCTCCCGCGGCCGGGATCCGTCCGGCGGTCCGAGGATACCGGCGTGGTGAAGCTGATCCACGATCCGCGCCGCGCGGCCGTAGCCGATCTTCAGGCGTCGCTGCAGCAGGCTCGTGGAACCCGAGGCGTTCGTAACCACGATCTCCGCCGCCTGCCCGAAGAGCTCGTCCCAATCCTCCAGCACGTCCTCCACGACGTCCACCCTCGACTCTTCGGCCTCCAGCTCGCGCACCCTCTCCAGGATGTCCTCTTCCCGGCGCGGCGCTTCCGCCTTCTCCTCGGCCTGCATCCGGTACCAGTCGACGAGGCGCTCCGTGTCGTCGCTCGATATGTAGGCGCCCTGGATACGGATCGGGTCGGCCTCTCCGGGCGGCAGAAACAGCATGTCGCCGTTGCCGAGAAGGCTCTCGGCTCCGTTCTGGTCCAGAATCGTCCGGCTGTCCGTCTTCGAGGCCACGCGAAAGGCGATGCGGCTGGGGAAGTTTGCCTTGATCAGCCCCGTGATCACGTTCACGGACGGCCGCTGCGTCGCGATCACCAGGTGAAGGCCTACCGCGCGAGCCTTCTGGGCAAGCATGGCCAGAGGGCCCTCCACCTCGGCCTGCACGGTCATGATGAGATCCGCCAGCTCGTCGATGAAAAGTACGATGACGGGGAGCTCGCCCTCATCGTACTCCTTCAGGTACCCCTCCGGCATCCGCATCTCTCGACCGGCCGCCACGCGGCGGTTGAACTCCTCGACGTTCCTGCACGAGTTCGCGGACAGCAGGCCGTATCTGCGGCTCATCTCGTAGACGGCCCATTTCAGGATCGACGCCGCTTCGCTGTTCTCGACCACCACGGGATGCCGCAGGTGCGGAAGGTCGTTGTAGACGCTGAGCTCCACCATCTTCGGATCCACCATGAGAAGGCGCAGCTCGGCCGGCGTAAAGCGGTACACCAGGCTGGTGATGATCGAGTTTATGCAGATCGACTTGCCGGTTCCCGTCGCTCCTGCGATCAGCAGGTGGGGCATGCGCGCCAGGTCGGTCACATACGGACGTCCGGCCAGGTCGTGGCCGAGCACGATCGGCAGAGCCGACCCGGTCCTCCGGTAGGCCGGTGCCTCGAGAACATCTCTCAACCAGACGATCTCGGGCTCGGGGTTCGGCACCTCCACTCCCACGGCCCCCTTGCCGGGGATCGGCGCCACGATTCTCACCGAGGGCGCCTTGAGGGCCAGAGCCAGATCATCGGCCAGGGCGGATATCTGCCCGACCTTCACGCCGGCCGCGGGCACGACCTCGAACTGAGTGACGACCGGACCCGTCGTCCAGCCCGATATCCTCCCCTCGACCCGGAACGTATGCAGCTTGTCCACGAGGATCGTGCCGAGAGCCTTGAGCTCCGATCGCTCCAGCCCCCTACCGCCGGCCGACGGCGCGGTGAGAAGATCCAGCGGCGGCAGCTCCGTCTGTGAGAGATCCGCTGCATCCACGAGGCCGGGCTCCTCCGGCGGCTCCGCAACACCTTCCGGGACGTCGGCTCCCTCTTCTGGAAGCAGCCCCTCGACCGACCGATCCAGGTTCCCGGGCTCCGCCTCCCACGGTGAGTCGCGGGCGGGCCGTGCGGCACGGAAACCCTCGACGACCACCGCGAGCCACGAGCCGATGCGGCGGAGCGCTCGCCAGCCCAGCAGCACCAGCCGCCTGAGGCCGGCCCAAACGAACGCGCCGATGCGACCGACCGTCCGGGCGATGGACAGCTCGAGGGTCAGCACGGTCGCGATGAGCAATACGGCGGCAACGATCAGAACCGCCCCGAGGGTCCCGAAGCCGGAGACGAGCAGCGGGCCTGCGGCGGTTCCGAGCCAGCCGCCGGACTCGGAGTTGAGCAGCCACGCGAGCGTGGGCAGGAAGACGAGCAGAACGAGCGCGAATGCCGATGCTCGCGCGGCGTTGGAGCGTCGGATCACGCCGAACGAGCCCAGCCCCCAGGCGAAGGCCGGAATCGCCACCAGGAATCCGAAACCACCGAATGTGGTCAGAAACCACGAATCCAGGAGGGCTCCCACCGGACCGATGGGATTGCGTCCCGTCACCACGCGAGGCCACCCGAGGGCGAGAAGCAACAACACCCCGAGGGCGAAGAGGGCGACGCCAAGCGCTTCGTAGCGAGCGTGCTTCTCGCTCTTCCTGGTCTTGGTCTTGGGCTTCGACTTTGCCTTGGCCATCACCGGTCCTCGGCTAGGTCCGTTCGGACAGCGAGAATCCACCCGCCTCCCAGCGGGGGACGGATCGGCTCAC
>JAUWDL010000071.1 GCA_030608825.1 Gemmatimonadales bacterium | reverse complement strand
GGATCGAGGTTCGGGTGGGATCGGACCCGCTGAAGCTGAGAGCGGTCGACCTGGACGGGAACGAGCTCGGCTCGGAGTACCTCGACCTTCCCGGCATGGCGACCGCCTCGTCGCCCCCGGACTCCACCGCCCCGATTCGCTGGGAGCTGCCGCCGTCACCCTGATTGTCGGGGGGCCGCCCGGCTGGCCCCGATCCGACGGCGTGTGGCCGGAGGCTCAGCCGCCGATCATGTCCGCGACCGTGTTCCAGGTATTGATCACCGTGAAGTAGAGAACGAACAGCAGCAGCGGCGGCACGACGTAGCGAAGGAACGCGTACCATAGAGGCAGCCAGCGTATGTTCTCCGCCCCCTTGCTGACCTCCCCGATCGGATCCGGCATCACCCACCCGACGAAGATCGAGAGCGAGAACGCGCCGACGACCAGAAAGAGGTTGGCGGCCAGCTGATCCACCAGACCCAGGAAGTCTATGTTGAGGGCCGATGGGATCCCGACGATCGTGATCAGGAGCCCCATGATCAGCGCCGCCTTCCTCCGCGGCCACTTCCAGTTGTCGATGATTGCAGAGACGACGACCTCGAGCAGCGAGATGGCCGATGTGAGGGCCCCGACCAGCAGAGCGAGGAAGAAGAGGATTCCCACCGGTCTGCCGACCGCGCCCATCTCGGCGAAGGCGTTCGGAAGGCCGATGAACAAAGCACCGATCGTGCTCGCGCTCAGCTCGTCCGATAAGCCGAGGGCGAAGATGAGCGGAAAGACCATCAGGCCTGCCAGAAAGGCGATCATGAAGTCGGATCCCGCGATGATCACCGATTCACGAGGCATGTTGTCGTCTCGTGAGAGGTAGCTGGAGTAGGTGAGCATCGCGCCCATCCCCAGGCTCAGGCTGAAGAAGGCCTGACTGGTCGCCTCGGTGAGTACGCTCAGCGAGAGGATCTCGCGGAAATCCGCCTTGAGATAGAAGGCGTAGCCCGCTCCGGCTCCGGGCAGCGTCGAGGCGAAGATGGCGAGGCCCACGACGATCAAAGCCAGAAGCGGCATCAGGATGATGGCGCTGCGCTCGATTCCCCCTCGAATCCCGCCGGCGACGATGAGGACCGTGACCGCCATGAACAGCAGATGCCAGAATGCGGCATCCCAGCCGGTCGAGACCTCGCCGAAGAAGCCGGCCGGGTCGCTGCCGAAGCCCGCGAACAGGGCGCTCCAGGCGTAGCGAAGGGTCCAGCCCGCGATCACGGCGTAGTACGACAGGATCAGAAAGCCACCCAGCACGAAGAGCATGCCCAGCGGCTTCCAGGCGTTGCCGCCGAAGTGGGCGAGGGCCAGGATCGGGCTCTTCTTCGAGCCCCGCCCGATCGCGAACTCCGCCAGCATGATCGGCAGGCCGATCAGCGCCACCATGATGATGTAGAGGAAGACGAAGGCCGCCCCGCCGTTCTCGGCGGCGAAGTACGGAAAGCGCCACATGTTGCCCAGGCCGACCGCCGATCCGACGGCGGCGAGCACGAAGCCGAAACGGCTGCCCCACTGCTCTCGAGGCGCCTCGTTCATCTCCCGACTCTCCCCTTGAGGGTGCGATGGGCCGATCTGCGGTCACTTGTCGCCTTCCGGGCGTGCCGGAGACGTACGGGGCCTGGCGCTGCGGCGTCAAGGCCTGCATAGTGCGTTGCGCTCCGGAAACACACGATGGCAACGCGTTGGAGCGCCTGCCGTAAATCATTGGTATTCATGCACATTACCCTGGGCTCGACGCGAGCACGGATCGTGCGAGGGTTGTAGGCCGGGTGTTGATAGTGACAGGGAGGCTTCAAGCTGTAGCGAAGCTGCTGGAGGATGGGTTCATGCGCTTAGAGATTCGCCTTGCGATCGTAACGCTCGTGGCCGGTGTCGCGGCCGCGGTCCTGGCCGGCCGGCGGGCGACCGAAGAGCCGGTCGAGGACAACGAGCCGATGCACGGCATGCAGTCTGCTCAGATGGCGGTAGACACCGAAGCGGACGCCTGGTTCGTCTGATCGACCGCTAGGAAAGACAGGCAGGTTATCGGGCGCTCTCCGCCTTCGTAAGACGGTGGATGAGGAGAGCCGCCCGCTTCGCCACGATAGGAAGTGAGCTCAAGTCCACGACTTCCTCGATCGTGTGGCCACCCTCTCCCGCGAGTCCCAGTCCGTCCAGACCATCCACGTAGGACGCGACGAACGAGATGTCCGCCGCACCGCGCCGGGCCGGATCCACCGCTTCGACCGGTCCCAGTCCGAGGTCCAGGCTCACCTGATCCAGCACGCCCAGCAGCTCGAGATTCCCATCGTTCGGCGGCATGGCGGGATACCCGTCAGCGAAGGTGATATCGGCTGAGGTCTTCGGTAGATGTCGTTCGACGACCCTCCGCATCGCGGCGCGGGTCCGCTCCTCCTGATCCCCGGAAATGAAGCGCAACCCGCCGTCCACGACGACGGTCTGCGCGATCACGTTGGTCTTCCCGAAGGCCGACCCCCCGCTGCCCGCCTCATCGAACGACACGTCGGTGCCTCCCAGGATGACGCCGGGGTTGAAGGTTAAGTATTCCTCGCCGCGCACTTCATCGTAGAAGTCGGCGAGTATCCGAGCGGTCTCGAAGATCGCACCCGCGCCGTACCTCTCTCCGAAAACCTGAGAGGAGTGGCCGCGCTCCCCCGTGACGCGAAGGGTCCAGCCGCTCGATCCGCGTCTGGCCACCGTCGCCGTCCTTGTGCCGTCCACGCCGCCCTCGAAGCCGAGGGCCACGTCGCTCCGCCTCCCGGCATCGACGAGGTCCGCCCGCCCGATCTCGAGGGGATGGCCCGGCTTCTCCTCATCTCCGGTGAAGGCGACGACGATCCGCGCGTCCTCTAGGGCGCCGACCGAATGGAGGGCCTTGAGGGCGAGCAGCACGACCACGTTCCCCCCTTTCATGTCCTCGACGCCGGGCCCGGTGGCGACCATTCCGTCACGCTCGAAGCGCTGAAAAGGGCTGTTTTCCTCGAAGACGGTGTCCAGGTGGCCGATGAGCAGCACCCGAGGACCGGTGCCTCCATCCACCTCCGCGAACAGGTGGCCCGCTCGATTCACCTCCGCGGGCATGTCGATCCAACGGACGTCGAAGCCGAGAGCGGCGAGCTCCTCCTCGAACGCCCCTCCCACCTCGCGCACGCCGGCGTGGTTCATCGTCCCGCTATTGATGTTGACGACGCGCTCGAGGAACGCGATCGCCTCCTCGGTATGCTCGTCCACGTAACGGGCGATCGCCTCCTCCGTCGGCGTCAGGCTCTGCGCGGCGGTGGGCCCGCTCGCGACGACCAGTCCGAGTCCCAGGAGGACGGCTGCGCGGGCGAGGGCTGGACGGGATGACATGGGCATCGGTGAGCCGCTCCTGGTTGGTCTTCCTCTGCGAGGGCCAAAAGTGCTCGGCCCCAGGGCGGGATGCCAGGGCCCGCGAGTCGGCTCACCCGAGCGCTGCGGAAATCCCCTTCCGACGCCTTGCGCGCGTCCCCTTCCGACCGTCGTTTTCAGGTGTCCCGGCCGGCGAGCAGACCACCTCCCCACCGAGCCGGTGAGCGGGTCCCTTCACCCGAAAACCGAAGCCAGCACGGAGCGATAGGGTAGCCATGACCGAAAACGGCGTAGAGCCCCCTTCCTCAGCGAACGGGGATCGAGGGAGCATCATGCCCGTCGGGGGCGCCGAGGAGAAGCTGCCGGACGCCGAGATCCTCAAGTGCTTCGTGGTGCTGTCGGGCGGCGAGAGCGCGAACATCGTCGTCATTCCCACCGCATCCCGGTTGAAGTCCACGGGCCGAAAGTACCGGAAGCTCTTTCGAGAGCTGGGCGCGGCAAAAGCGCGCGTGCTGCCCTTTGAATCTCGCGAGGACTGCAAGCGGAAGGACTGGCTCAAGGAGCTGGAGCGTGCGGATGGCGTCTTCCTCACGGGCGGAAACCAGCTTCGGCTCTCCACGACGTTGGGAGGAACTCCGGTGGCTGCCGCGCTGCGCCGCCTGAACGAGTCGGGCACGACCGTGGCCGGCACGTCGGCCGGAGCGGCGTTCATGTCCGAGCACATGATCGCGTTCGGGGAGGAAGGGCCCTCTCCGCGTGCGGACATGGTCACGCTGGCACCGGGCCTCGGTCTGCTCAAGAAGGTGATCATCGATCAGCACTTTCGGCAGCGCGACCGTCTCGGCCGGCTGCTCGCCGCCCTCGCCTACAACCCGTTCGGCGTCGGCGTGGGGCTGGATGAGGACACGGCGGCGGTCATCGGCCCGGACAACCTGCTCACCGTGGTCGGAAGCGGGGCGATCACGATCGTGGACCCCGCCGACATGTCGTTCTCGTCGATGGACTCGGCCAAGGAGGATGCGCCGGTCTGTCTCATCGGGCTGAAGGTCCATGTCCTGGTGGCGGGCGCGACGTTCAACCTCTTCACCCGCGTCGCGAAGCCGCCCACCGGCCTGTGAAGATCGTCGACCGGGCCGTCTACTACGGGCCCAACCTCTACGCCCGCTTTCCGGTCATCCGCCTCCGGGTGGAGCTGCGTGAGCTGGAGGAGTGGCCCACGGGTCGGCTCGGACGCGGCTTCACCGACGCGCTTCTGGAGACGCTGCCGGGCCTCGAGGAGCATGGGTGCTCGTACGGAGAGCCGGGCGGCTTCGTGCGCAGGCTCACGGAGGACGAAGGGACGTGGCTCGGCCACGTGCTGGAGCACGTGGCGATCGAGCTCCAGAACATCGCCGGCCTCCGCGTCACGTTCGGAAAGACGAGATCCGCGGTCGAGCCCGGCCAGTACGACGTCGTCTACGAGTACTGGCAGCGCGAGGAGGGCCTGGAGGCGGGCCGCCTGGCGATCGACCTGCTGCATCACCTCCTGCCGGCGGAGCTTCGCCCACCGGAGGCGAACAAGCCGTTCGATTGGGCGGAGCAACGGGACGACTTCATCCGCTACGCCCAGCGTCGGGCGCTCGGGCCGAGCACCGCGGCCCTGGTGGCGGCGGCGAAGGAGCGGGACATCCCGTGGCTGCGGCTGAACGAGTACAGCCTCGTCCAGCTGGGCCATGGGCGGTATCAGCGCCGGATACAAGCGACAGTGACGAGCGAGACCCGTCAGATCGCCGTCGAGATCGCCTCGGACAAGGATGAGACCAACCGGATCCTGAGCGATCTCGGGCTGCCCGTACCCGCGCAGAGGCTGGTGTACGGCGTCGAACAGGCGGTTCATGCGGCCGAGAAGATCGGCTATCCGGTCGTGGTGAAACCGCTGAGCGCCAACCATGGGCGGGGGGTCTCGATCAACCTCGAGGAGCCCGACCAGGTCCGCGCCGCCTTCGAGCAGGCTCGGACTCACGGACGATCGATTCTCGTCGAGAGCTTCATCCAGGGCTTCGACCATCGGATGCTCGTCGTCGATGGAGCGCTCGTCGCGGTGGCGAAGCGGGTTCCCGGTCACGTCGTCGGAGACGGCAGGAGCACGGTCGAAGAGCTGGTGGAGGAGCTGAACCGGGATCCGCGGCGCGGGATCGGTCACGAGAAGGTGCTGACCCGGATCGAGTTCGATCACCAGGCCGACAGGCTGCTGTCGGCGGCTGGCCTGACACGCGAAGGCATTCCGGAGGAGGGACGAGTCGTCTACCTGCGGTCGACGGGCAACCTGTCGACCGGCGGCACCGCCGTGGATGTGACCGACGTCGTGCACCCGGACAACAGGGAGATGGCCGTCCGGGCCGCCCGGGCGATCGGTCTCGACGTAGCCGGTGTGGACTTCCTCACGCCGGAGATCGCTCAATCGTACAAGGAGGTGGGGGGCGCCATCTGCGAGGTGAACGCCGCTCCTGGCTTTCGCATGCACGTGGCCCCGGCCGAGGGTACGCCTCGCGATGTCGCGGGACCGGTGATGACGATGCTCTTCCCTGCGGGGTCACCCGCCCGCATTCCGATCTCGGCGATCACCGGGACGAACGGGAAGACGACCACCGCCCGAATGCTCGCCCACATCCTGAAGCTGAAGGGGCATACGGTCGGCCTGACCACGACCGACGGCGTCTACATCGATGGCCAGCTCTCTCTCGCGGGCGACATGACGGGTCCGATGGCGACCCAGATGGTGCTCCGCGACCCGACGATCGACATGGCCGTGCTGGAGATGGCACGCGGCGGGCTTCTGAGAGCGGGCATGGGCTGCCAGAGGTGCGATGTCGGCGCGTGCCTGAACATCCAGGCGGACCACCTCGGACTGCGGGGTGTCGACACCCTCGAGGATCTGGCGGAGGTGAAGCGGACCGTGATCGAGGTGGCGAAAGACACCGCCCTCCTCAACGCGGACGACCCGCTTTGCCTCGAGATGGCCGATTACTCGAGCGCGGAGCACGTCTGCTACGTCACCATGAATCCCGAGCACGAGCTGGTGCGGGCCCACATCGAGGCCGGCGGCCGGGCCGTCGTGCTGGAGCACGTGATCCAGGGGCACTTCATCACGCTGTACGACAACGGCTCCCACATGCCGCTTCTCCTTACTCGCATGATACCGGCGACGCTGGACGGCCGGGCCATGCACAACGTGCAGAACGCCATGTTCGCCTCGGCCATGGCGTACAGCCTGGGCGTAGGTCTCGAGGACATCCGCCATGGACTCAGCACGTTCGGCACCTCGTTCTTCCAGGCACCGGGGCGCATGAACGTCTTCGATGGCCACCCGTTCAAGGTGATCCTCGACTACGGCCACAACCCGTCGGCGATAGCCGTTGTGCGCGCAACGGTGGAGAGCATCCCGGTCTCGGGCCGCCGCATCGTCGTGCTCGCCGCGCCGGGTGACCGCCGGGATGAGGACATTCGCGAGGCCGCGCGGGC
>JAUWDL010000188.1 GCA_030608825.1 Gemmatimonadales bacterium | reverse complement strand
ACACGGTCGAGGAGGCAGAAAGAGATACGGGCCCGGCAGAATATGCCGAGCCCGTACGGTCGGACCCATGCGCGACGCGTACGTCGCGTGCCTGATTTCGGCTCAGGCGAAGCCGGCGCTGTCCCGCTCAGTAGGTAGGTGCCTCGAGCCAGCGCAACCTTACATGGGGTCGCGAGTCAGGGGAGGGTCCGGCGGTCAACTGCCGCAGGAGCTACTCCGTGCCGATGCCCTTCTTCCTGGGACTGAAGTTGGATGACTCGGTGACCGGCGGCGCCGCGGCCGTATCAGCCACAGCCCCGCTGCCGGCGACCGTCGTGGCCGATCCTGGCTCTGCCGGCGCCGTCGGTTGCTGGGCGCAGGCGACTGCTCCTCCGAGGGCCACGAGCAGGGCGAAGGCGATCGACTTCATGGGTCACTCCTCGTACATGGTGAATCCGCGGGGAATCACGTCCCTTTTCTTCAATCGACGGACGAGCTTCGCCGATTTGCGCGGTTGATAGTTGCAGGGTTCGAGCCACCCGGGACGGCGCCCCGGGTCGATCGCATTCGGAAGGCGCGTTACTTCAGTGGCCGTTACCGTTTAGGCGATAGCCGGCCCAATAGAAGGGATCGCTGAATTCGGGGTGTGAGATCATCCTAAGCTGGGCGCGTGCAAGAGCTTGCGGCGGAAGAAGCTCGCGTAGCTCCTCGTAAAAGAAGCCAGCCAGCAGAGCGGCGCTTCGATCTTCGACCCGCCAGAGGGTCGCCAACACGTTTTGCGCACCGACATACAAAAATGACTGGGCCAGGGTGGAGTAATCCTCGCCGCTATCGAAGCGTGTCGCCGTAGCCGGCCCCAGGCCGGTATCGCAGCCGGAGAGGTAGATGAGAGACGTCTTGATCTGAAGATCCAGGATCTCGTGGATCTCGAGCCGGCCATCGTCGTTCGTTCTCTCCGAGCGCCCTGGAGCCAACTCGAGCCGTGAGAACAGCGGATTGCGCGTGTTCATGACCGCGTGCGAGGCGAAATGCACGAGCCCGCCGCTTTCCAGCACACTCCGGAGTCGCTCCTCGGTGGCCGTCGCTCCCCGGTAGAAGAGCGCTTCAGGCCGGAGGGGCATGACCGCCTGTGCCTCCTCGTCCGTGGCCGGAAGCTCCCTCGGGAACGGAGCCAACACGTACGTCACATCCTCGGCGAAGCTGACCTCTAATCCACCCGAGCCTCGCGAACGGAGCTCCGGCAGGGAGGCGGCGGAGGGCAGGTGAAGGAGCGGGAGGATCTCGACGAGGCGTCGCCCGCGGTCGGGCTCAAGGAGCGCCGCGAACGGCAGGTACGTGAGCACAGCGTGCGGAACGAGGATCAGGAGATCAACTTCCGAGAGCGGAATGGAGCGGACGGCGGGGGCGATCAGCGTCTCGTACAGCGCCTCGAGGACCGGAGCGGCCTCATCCGGGCTTCCGCCGGGGCTGCCGACGAGTTTCCGCGCGAGTCTGACCCTGCTTTCCAGATCCTCTCTTGCCGTCTCCGAGGCGACAACGAGAGATGTATCTGGCGTGACGATGAAGGCCACGACGCGATCGGGCATGATGAAGTACTCGAAGAGGACCTCGCCCGGCTGCAAAGCCGCTTGCACCTCGATCTCGAGCTGATCGGCGTTACGCGGACTCGCGCTGCTCGAAGTCCTCTCCGCCAGGCTGATCTGCAGAGCCTCGTAGTCGCCTCGCGCCCTGGCCAGTCGAGCCCACAGCAGTGCGGCAGCGGTGTCGACGCCGATTCCGCCTTCGGCCTGTATCGCATCCAGGGTGGCGACGAGCTGGCCGATGCGGCGAAGCAGCTCCTCGGCGCGGCCGGCCTCTTCGGGAGCGTCGCCGGCGCGACCCGAGCTGCCGCGCAGGCCCACGTGCTCACGGAGCGCCTGCCCGCGAGCCTGGTCGGCGACCACGAAGGCTTCAGAGGTCATGCCGGCTCGCAGGAGCGCGGTCACCAGGTCGGCGTACGTCTTCTGGCGGGCAGCGGCGAACCCGGCTCGCATCGCTCTCGATCGGAAACTCCCGCGCACGCGCTCCACGGTGCTCACGGCGCGCCGGCCGACGGCTAGCGCCGAATCCACCTCGCCGAGGTGAAGGAAGGCGCGCGCTCGCAGGGCTTGAGCCTCCCACTCAGTCTCGTAGTCGCCCTGAAAGAGACGGGGTCCCGCGTCGCCGATCGCCGCGATGACGCGTTCCGACTCGGATCGCTCATCGGATATGCGTGCCGCGGCCAGCGCGACGGAGGCGGCGGCGGAGCGAGTCCCGAGCTCGCTCGCAAGCTCCCGCGCCTGGGCGAGGAGCGAATCCGCCCGACCCTCCGAGCCGGCTGATTCTTCGAGCTCGGAGAGCACGACCAGCCCCTCCAATTCCTCGAAGCGAGCTCCGACGCGTCGATGGGTCTCCAACGACCGCGTCGCCAGGCCGAGCGCCCGGTCGTAGTTGCCGAGCTCGGCAAAGATCTCGGCCTGTGCACGCTGGCTGCGACCGAGCTCCGTTTCGAGACCCGTGTCCGCATAGATGTCCTGCGCTTCGGCATACAGCTCGAGGGCCCTGACCCGGTTGTCGGCAGCGACGTATAGCTCTGCGAGCACCGCCAGGTCGTTCGCTTCCTGCTGCCTGAGACCCTGTGATCGAGCGATGGCCAGAGCGCTGTCGTACATGACGTGTGCTCTACCGAGATTCCCCAGCACCGCGTAGACGCTTCCCAGCTGACCCAGGGCGTTCTCCAGGCCCGTCGGGTAGTCGATCTCGCGGTAGAGCCCGGCCGCCTCCTGCAGAAGAGGAATGGCATGGAGCGGCCGGCCGACCATGATCTCCAGCGCACCGAGGTTCGTGAGGGCGTTCCCCGCCATCACTCCGTCGTCTAAAGCGCGGCCCGCTCTGAGCATCGTGGCGTAACCCTCGCGCGCCTTCGCGAACTCCCCCCACTCGGTGGCGACGAGAGCGAGGTTCCCGGAGGCCCTCGCTGCCCCTGCCGCGTCGCCCACGTCGTTCGCCGCATCGGCAGCCTGCCCGAACAGAGTCGCGGCATCCTCGAATCGGGACTCGTCCCATGCCACCAATCCGAGTGCGTTGTAGCTGCGCGAGAGTTGGTCGGGGAGACCCGCTTCCAGCTTGGCCGCCAGAGCTCTCTCGCCCAGTGCCCGTGCCTCCGAGTAGCGGCCTTGCCTCCACGCGGCGAGCCCCAGCCACGTCGTGGCTCGCGCCCGCGCGGCCACATCCCCCACGGCGGCCGCATCGGCCTCGACCGCTGCCAGGATGGAACGAGCGCTGTCGTACTCCCCGTCGTAGTAGATGTCGAGAGCCGTCGACAGACGGGTTTCGAGGCTGGAGGACTCGGAGATTGGTGAGGTGGAGGCCGGGAGCTCTTCTCCGGTGGGTCGGCCGAACTCGAGAGTCTCATCGCACCCCCCCGACGCGGCCAGCGTGAAGAAAATAGCCAGCCGGCAGCCGAAGGAGCGTTGGATCAGGGTTCGGCCCAGAAGCGACTCGCGTCCGTCGTGGCGGTCGTGCCGTCAGTTAGCAATGCTTCGACGAACCAAAAGTAGCGATCGCTCGGCTCGACTTCGAGGTCTGCCGGGAGCCGGAGGAGAGTGTCGGTGGTCGATCCGCCCCAAACGAGGTCGCCGCGCTCGTCTGTGACGGTAAGGCTGTAGAAGGCGCCGGGCGCCACCTCACGCCAGAGGAAGACCGCGCCGGCCAGCGACTCGACCCGGGCTCCGTCGAGTGGTGCGACCGTCCCGAACTTCCGGACGCCTTCTTCCACGGCCGGCCCGCCGTCGCGCAGCATGGTCTCCCTTTCCGCGAGATCTCGCTCGACGCTCGGCCCGAGGAGCAGAACGCCGGTTAGCGCCGCCGCGGCCGCACCGATGCCGCCCGCCACTCGCACACGGCGCTGACGCCGCGAGTGACGCAGCACGCCGGTTACCTGGATAAGCTCGTCGCGGCACAAGCCGCAGCCTTCGAGATGAGCTTCCACGCCAGCCGCATCGGAGCCGTGTGCGGCTCGGCTTGCGTAGGAGGCCATCTGCTCGCTTGTCAGATGAGACACGATACCAACGCTCCAAACGGGGATCTGGGTTCCTTCAGGAGTGGGATGACAGAAACGGCCGAAGTCTTTCTTTCGCCGGGACGCCGGGCGCCACCTCACGCCAGAGGAAGACCGCGCCGGCCAGCGACTCGACCCGGGCT
>JAUWDL010000130.1 GCA_030608825.1 Gemmatimonadales bacterium | reverse complement strand
GAAGATGGTCCCCGACGATCAAGCCTAGCCTCCTGAACTCGGCTGGCGGCCCGACCGTCGCGATCGCTGCTGTTCGCGGGGCCGAGGTGGGGATTTCGCAACGCTCCGCGCCGATGAGATCGGCGCTCCCCGCAGGGGTCGGGCATGACCGATGTCATATCGTCTCCCCCGGCGGATTCGACTATTCTGAAGCGGGCAGGTTGACGCTCGAGACGGCTGGATCGACGCGAGCGGCGGGAGCGAGGAATTGCCTTCCGACGGCAGGGCACACCGCTTCGGCGGAGGGGCGTTGCAGGAAGGACATAGGGGGTGAGTCGCTTCCTGGGGTGGTCCCGGCAACGGCGTCGTGAATCCGATAGCCGTTGCTGGGTGGAAACCGTTCCCCGAACGAACGCAGGAATCGCCGTACCTGCGTGAAAGGACCTTCCCCCAAGGAGATGGTGCCGATGACGAAGCTGAACCACCTGAACTACTACAGGCTCCCCTGGAATCTCGCCGACAATGCGATTGCCTGGCTCGAGCCGACCGCCAAGTGCAATCTCGCCTGCTATGGCTGCTATCGGCAGAACCAGAGCGAAGGTCACAAGTCGCTCGACCAGATCAAGGAAGACCTGGACGTCTTCCAGAAGTTCAGGAAGTTCGACGCCGTCTCCATAGCCGGAGGGGATCCGCTGGTCCATCCGGACATCGTCGAGATCGTGCGACTCATCAAGGAACGCGGTGCGAAGCCGATCATCAACACCAACGGGCTCGCCCTGACCCCGGAGCTTCTCCGGGAACTCAAGCGAGCGGGGGCCTTCGGGTTCACCTTCCACATCGACAGCAAGCAGAACCGGCCCGGCTGGAAGGAGAGCAGCGAGATCGAGCTGAACGAGCTGCGTTACACATACGCGCGAATGCTCGCCGACGCTGGAGGCATGGTCTGCTCGTTCAACTCGACCGTCTATGAAGACACCGCCAAGTTCGTCCCCGACCTCGCGCGATGGGCCGAGCGGAACATCGACATCGTTCAAGTCATGGTCTTCATCCTCTACAGGGCCATCGATACCAGGAAGGTCGATTTCTACGTCGGGGGGGACAAGCTCGATGCCAGCACCTTCGTCTACAACGACGAGCCCGAGGAGCGCACCGACATCAAGGCCGAAGAGATCTATGGCATGCTTCGGTCGGAGTACCCGGATTTCGACAGCTGCGCGTACTTGAATGGAACCCAGCAGCCGGACTCCTTCAAATGGCTCCTCAGCGGCAGGTTCGGCACGAAGGAGAGGATCTACGGCTACATGGGCCCGAAGGGGATGGAGCTGATCCAAACCGTCAATCACCTCATTCACGGAACGTACCTGGGTTACGCTTCGGCCCTGACGGGACGCATGGGGAAGACCATGCTGCTGCTCGGAGCGTTCGATCGAAAGGTCAGGAGCGCGTTCAAGGCGTTCTATTCGAAGCCGCTGAACCTCTTCAAGCGTCTCTATTACCAGTCGGTCATGGTGATCCAGCCCATCGACTTCCTCGAGGACGGAAGGCAGAACATGTGCGACAGCTGCCCGGACATCACCGTCTGGAACGGTCAGCTGGTCTGGTCCTGCAGGATGGACGAGCAGCTCAAGTTCGGCCGCAACATGGAGAGCCTGCCCAAGAGGGACTAGAGGCCTCCTGTCAGAGCCAGTGGCCGAGGTCGCGATCGATCAGCTTGGCGAGCTTCTCGACGTCGGCGGCAAAGTGCTCGCGCAGGAGCGCGCGCATCCGCTCGTCCAGAGGCCGAGGCTTCGCGACGACACGGTTCCACTTCCGCAGCCGCTTGTGCAGGCGCAGGGGCAGGGACTTCTTGCGCTCGGTGCCTCCCGGCCCGTGCTTCGGGTCTTGCCCCTTTGCCTTGTGCGCGGCGCGAGCGAGCCGTTCCTCGAACAGACTCTCGTAGACGACGGGCGGTTTGTAGAGCAGCCGCTGGAGCCACCGATGGCGGTAACGCCGACTGGCCTGGCGGCTCGGGAACTCCGTCCGGCCGTCGTCGTCCACGCCGATGAAGCGAAGCGCCTGCCGGTAGACGCTGCGCGGATCCCGGACCAGGTCGTCGTGGAGCAGGACCAGGCACTTCTCGCGGCCCGCGACCCGCAGCATGCGGTCGACCTGCTCTCCGAGCTTTCCGATCTCGCCGTAATGGAGGAGCCGCGGATCGGTGCACAGCTTCGGAACGCGCTCGCCGCGCACGCGCGCCTCCTGAAGACCCCACGCCGTGTCGAAAAGCTCGACGTCCTCCTCCAGGATGTAGAGCATGCGGAGGTGGTACGAAGGGAGCATCTCCAGTGGATTGCGGAGCATCGCGATGAGGCGTGCCTCAGGGTTGATCCGAGTGATGTACTCCAGGGTTTCTTCGAAGTAGAGATACGAGACTGACCCCTCACCCACGGCGCGGTGGCCTTCGTGGTAGTGAGCGAAGAAGCGGGCGTATTCGCTGCTCCAGTCGGCTTCCTGAAGGTGCCGCGCATCGATCCGCGCGAAGTAGTGGGGCTCCTTCGGCTTCGAGAAGCAGACCTGGGGGTGCTGGCTCAGGTAGCGGCTCAGTGCCGTGGTTCCGCAGCGCGGCGCGCCGACGACAAAGAAGTCGGGAAAGGGCGCGATCCCGCCGGGAGCGTCGCTCGCCGCGGGCAGGCGAGGTTCCACGATCTCCATCATGCGTCTCCTGAGCAGCCGAGAGAGGTCCGCCCGAGCGAGCTTTCTCGCTGCGGGCGGGAACCATATCAAACCCGGGCGGACGGAGGTCCTGCTTCTTGGCGGAGGCGAGCCGGTGTGCGGCCGAACCAGCGGCGCACCGCGCGCGTGAAGGCGCTCACGTCCGAGAAACCCGTCAGATAGGCGACTGCGGCGATCGGCGTCCGATGCCGGAGTCGCGCTCTGGTTGCGCTGTTCCGGCTAGAGAATTACGTAGTTGAGCCAGGTGGTCATTCGGATCACCACCTTGCGGACGATCCGGATGGCTTTCGCACGATCGGTGTAGACGGCAGCCGCGCCCGCAGTCCCGGCCGGAATCTGCAGATCAGAGGAGTCATCGTCGAGCTGAAGGCGCACGGCGAAGCGACCGGGGACCGGGGTTTGCGTAAACTCCATCAGCTGCCCGCTCGGCGGAAGCTGCCCCTGGCCTGTGGCCGGGATGATGGCCTGGAGATGCGCGTTCAAGATGCGCCCGGGTAAGCGATCGAAGGCGATCTCAGCCGCGTCGCCTACAGCCACGAAGTCGAGCGCGCTCTGATCGAAGGAGGCTATCACGATCGGTTTGTCCGTCTCGATGAAAGTCATGACGGGCATGGAAGCCATCTGGCTCGCGATCTGGCCCGGGTGAAGTGCGAGGTTCGTAACCACCCCATTGCCGGGTGCGTAAACGCTGGTTTCGCGGAGGTTCACGTTCGCGTTGTCGAGCTGGGCGCGGGTCTGGTCATACGCGGCCTGGGCGCGATCGAGCTTGATCTCCGCGGCGGCCTGCGCGCCCACGAGCCCCTTCGCATCGTCGAGCACGATCTTCTTGAGCCGCAGGTCCGCCGTGAGTCGGTCCACCTCGTATTGGAAGGGTTCGGGGTCGATGCGGAAGAGCACGTCTCCCTGCTTCACGGCGGCGTTGGCCTGGAGCGGCACCTCGACCACGCGTCCCGTGACCCGCGGCACGATCTGGATCACCTTCTGGTAGACGCGCACGTCCTTCGAGTAGGGCTGGAAGAGGTTCATCGAGATGAGCAGGGCGAGGATCGCCGCGATGCCGATGCCGACGACGGCCCCCTGAGAACCACGGTTCCAGGGTAGAAGCTTGAGCTTGAAGAAGATGACCCAGATGATGGCGCAGTAGCAGAGTGTGAGGAAAGCGATCACGAGTCCGTCCGCTCTTCTTCCAGGCCCGCGGCCCCCTTGCGCTCCACGGCAGCCACGCGCTCGCCAAGGCGGTCGATCGAATTGCGCAACGCCGTGGTCTCCCCTTCCGAAGTCACTCGCGTGTAGGCCCCGATCAGGGCGAAGGGCCAGAGAAGGCCCATGGTGAGCAGGCCGAGCCAACCCGCCACACGGATGGCATCTGCCTGGGGATGCCCGCGCCCCTCGGCGATCTTGCCCGGAAGTGAGCCGAGGACAAAGGCGAGGGCGGCCCCGGCCGCGATCAGCACGGCCAGAACGACGAAGGTGAAGAAGTCGAGGCCCGTCATCGACGCGAGCTTAACTGCCCGGCATTTCAGACGCTATCGTCACGCTGCGCCGCCGCCTCAGCCCGCCGGCGTGAGCGGCATCACGGAATCCCCCGAAGCGGCTACCATATGTTCTCACCGCCGTGTCCGTCTGGTGCTCGGGAGGGGCCCCATGTCCGGACTCGAGCACAGGGGGGGAATCGATGGCGCTCAAGGACTTCATGGGCAAGACGGGAGTCGCGCAGCCGGGCGAGGCGGAGACGCCTGCGTCGCTGAGGCAGCCGGCGCCGCCCGGCGGGGCTCCGGCCACCTTTCTGGACGCCTCGACCAATTTCTCGGGCAAGCTCAAGTGCAATGAGTCGCTGCGCATCGACGGCCGCGTGGAGGGCGAGGTGCACTGCGACCACAAGGTGGTGATCGGCGAGCCCGGCGTGGTCAACGCCTCGATCGAGGCCGACTCGGTCGTGATCGCCGGCCAGGTGACGGGCGACATCAACGCGCGCAGCAAGATCACGCTGGACAAGACCGCCCGCGTGACGGGAAACCTGTGCACCCCCGGCATCGTCATCCAGGAGGGGGCGAAGCTCGAGGGCCGCATCATGATCGGCTCCGACGCGGGACGCGTCGCCGAGAAGCCCACTGCCCGCCCCGCCCCCGCCGCCGAGCAGGCCGCGGCCCGCGAGACCGAGAAGGGGGCCGTCAGCACACCGGGCACGCGGCCGCCGCCCGGGCCGGGAGCGCCGCCGCCCTCGGGAGGCTAGGGCTCCTCCGCCAGCATCCGGCTCTTGGGAACAGCGAGGGAAGGGGGACGGTGTTGCCTTCTTGCCTTTCCCGCGATGCCCGGAGAGGATCTTCTGACCAGTTGGCGGGGAAAGGCAAGAAGGCAACACCGTCCCCCCGGATGAGGGGAGTGATATGAGTGCCATCGGCATCGTCGGCTTCGGCAC
>JAUWDL010000240.1 GCA_030608825.1 Gemmatimonadales bacterium | reverse complement strand
AACGCACCCGCAGCCTGCGGCCCGGAGCCTCGAAGACCAGCCACAGATGCTCGCCGGTCAGGCGGCGAGCGACGGGCTCCCCCAGCGCGGAGATCACGGCGTCGGCCGGCAGTCCTATCGCGCGGCCGAGGATATCCCATCCCCCGGCCCGAATGCTCAACCCGCCGGCAGAAGCTGGAGTAGAACGCGCCTCGTTCTGGGGCCGTCGAATTCGCAGAAGAAGACGCGCTGCCAGCGGCCCAGCTGCAGGCGACCCCCCGATACGACGAGGGTGAGACCCGGGCCGACCAGCGCGGTCTTGATATGGGAGTCCGAGTTACCCTCGAGGTGCCGGTAGTGGCGGCCATGAGGCACCGCCGAAGCCAGCCAATCCTCGATGTCCTTCGCCACAGCGGGGTCGGCCCCCTCGTTGACCGTGAGCCCGCCGGTCGTGTGCGCCGACCAGAGTACGCAGGCTCCCTCCGAGAGCCCGGCGGCGGCGATTCTCAGCTCCACGTCCGACGTGATATCCACGAGCTGTTCTCGCCGATCCGTACTAACTTTCAGGGTATCCATGCTCGAAAGCTAGGTCACTATCCGCGAACGGGCCACGAGGTCGAGCGCGGGCGAGCGGGGAGGGAGGGGAGAACGGTGAGCGAGCCGCTAAAGCTGGTGGAGCCGGACCAGCGGGCTCACTCACCGCTCAATGGATCTTTGACTACGTGCTGCCGAAGTTGATCCAGAAGAGGCACCGATTGTCACCACGCCCCGTGCACTTGAGCTGCACGATGCTGACAGCCTCTCGGAAGTAGTCGGCGGCGCCTTCGACGAGACCCTCGACCAGAGCGCAGGGATGGCGCTGCGATCGATATCCCAGGAAGAAGTCACCATCCGGTGCCGGCAGGATTCGGAAGTCCGCATCCGCCGCCGGCCAGCGTATCACGCCTTTGACCGTATCGATCACGACTCCGCCGGCCAGAACGAGCAGAAACGCGCGCGTGCTGTCGGAGTTGGCGAAGAGTTGTGGGTGCATGTTGGCGAGCACCGGGATCGCCCGCCGACCGGTCCTGCGGAGAGCGGATCGGGCATCCATGTCGCCGGCCGCGTGCGCACAAGTTACGTGCGACAGCGCTTCCTGCTCGGCTGGCGACCAGAGTTCCTGGTGTCGTCCAGCCATGCCGACGAGCTCATCCCATGCCTCATGGCCGTGCTCTCGCTGGGCCACATCCTCGAGCAACTGGAAAACGACTCCCTTCATCATCGGACCGTGTCTCCCCTCGGATTACGGAGCCTGCTTCCCTCTCTGCGGCCCCGGCTTTCCGTGCCGTAGGCAAAGTCAAGCTGGACCGCCGGCTCAAGCGAGCCGCAACCTGAGTCCTCAGCCGCCACGCGTGGTCGGTCGAGACCCGGATGCGAGTGCTTACGGGTGCAAGCCGTCTGCCTGCGCGAGGCCGTCGGGGCGGAACCCCCGAATCACGCGTCCCTCCTGGTGATCCGCCTGACGACCCAATCGGCACGAGGATATTGCGGGCCCGACACATGGTGCAAAACACCAGAGCTTTTGCACCCGAAGCGGCCGCGCATGGGCCCTGACCTATCCTTGAACCGCGCTGACCATGCCGAAGATCGGCAGGTACATGGCGACGATCATACCTCCGACGATAGTGCCGAGAATGACGATGAGGGCCGGCTCGAGGGCCTTCAGCAGACTCTCGACCGCGACATCCACCTCCTCGTCGTAGAAGTCGGCGATCTTGTTGAGCATGCCGTCGAGATCGCCGGTCTCTTCGCCCACGTTGATCATCTGGGTGACCATCGGCGGAAACGCCCCGCTCCGACGAAGAGGCTCGGCGATCGATTCACCTCCCGCAATCGAAGCGCGGCTGCCCATCACCGCATCGTGAATCACGCGATTCCCGGCCGTCCGCGCCGTGATCTCGAGTCCCTCCAGGATGCTCACACCGGAGCTCAGAAGCGTACCGAGCGTGCGGGTGAAGCGTGCGACGGCGGACTTACGAACCAGCGAGCCCAACAACGGCGCGTGGAGCATGAGGCGGTCGAAGATCAGCCGCCCGCTGGAGGTCGCGATCCACCGCCTGAAGAGGAAGCCCGCCCCGGTTCCTCCGATGAGCAGCCATAGCCAGTAGCCCTGCAGAAAATTGGAGAGCCCGATCACGATTCGGGTCGGGAGCGGAAGCTCCTGGTTGAAGCTCGCGAACATCGTCTGGAAAGTCGGGATCACGAACAGGAGGAGGATCACGATCGCCCCCATGGCGACCGTGAGCACGACGGCCGGGTAGATCATCGCGCCCTTCACCTTGCGGGCCAGTGCCTCGCTCTTCTCGAGGAAGGTGGCGAGCCTGAGGAGAATCGTGTCCAGAATGCCACCGGCCTCGCCGGCCGCCACCATGTTCACGTAGAGCTGCGAGAAGAGCTTCGGATGGTCCTTCAGCGCGTCCGCGAGGGTCCGCCCGGACTCGACCTCGAAGACGACCTTTTCGACCATCTCCCGGATCGAGGGATTCTGCGTCTGCTTGGCCAGAATCTGAAGCGCCTGCACGAGCGGCAGCCCAGCGTTGATCATCGTGGCGAACTGGCGCGTGATGATCACGATATCCCGAGTTTTCACCTTCTTGCGAAGACTGAGCTTGATGTCCTTCGGCTTCTCGCGAACATTGATCGGTATGAGCCGACGCTTGCGCAGGTACTTGACGACCTCATCGCGAGTCGGGAGGTCGATCTCGTCCCGATGGATCTCGCCGCCCACGGTTCGCGCGCTGTAGGTGAATACCGGCATATCGTCCCTCGGCTGCTGTCCTTGAAAGTCCCGAACTTTTCGCGTCGACCCTACCGCAGGGCGGTCGCGTCCGGCTTCTTCGCCTCATCCCTTCGAGGTCCGGAACCTCCGGCCTCGCCCCCTTCCGGCTCGCCGAGCATCCGACGGAGCTCGGCGGGATCGGAGCTCACCCGCAGGCACTCTCCGATGGCCACATCGCCCTGCATGTAGAGCTGGTATAGCGAATCGTTCATGGTCTGCATTCCGAGCTTCTTTCCGGTCTGCAGCGCGGAGTAGATCTGGTGGATCTTGTCGTCGCGGATGAGCGTGCGGATGGCCTGGGTCGCCAGCATGATCTCAACGGCTGCGACCCTTCCCTTCCCGTTGGTCCTGGGAAGGAGGGTCTGCGTGACGACGCCTTCGAGCACGAAAGCCAGCTGGGCGCGAATCTGCCCCTGCTGGTGACCCGGAAACGCGTCGATGATCCGGTTGACTGACTCCGCCGTAGAGTTCGTGTGGAGCGTGGCGAGGGCCAGGTGTCCCGTTTCGGCGATCGTGAGGGCCGCGCTGATCGTCTCCAGGTCCCGCATCTCCCCGATCAGGATCACGTCCGGATCCTGACGAAGCACGTACTTGAGGGCGCTCGGGAAGCTCTCGGTGTCCGATCCGAGCTCTCGCTGGTTGACGAGGCACTTCTTGTGTTTGTGTACGAACTCGATCGGATCCTCGATCGTGATGATGTGCCCTTCCCTCTCCGAGTTGATCTTGTCGATCATCGCGGCGAGTGTCGTCGATTTGCCGGAGCCGGTGGGTCCGGTGACGAGGACCAGCCCACGGGGCCTCT
>JAUWDL010000154.1 GCA_030608825.1 Gemmatimonadales bacterium | reverse complement strand
GCTCGACCCCGCCGTTGCCGTCACAGCCCACTAGCAGAACGAAAAGCGCGAGAATCGATGCGGATTTCTTCACGGTCTCGTCGGATGTCCGGCTTCGGGGTCGGGTAGTTGGCCCCCCAGGATTCGAACCTGGATTACCGGCTCCAAAGGCCGGGGTCTTGCCATTAGACCAGGGGCCAGAGCTCGGCGAGCGCGCCGGTCGAGGGCCGCTGAAGGCTCAGAATGTGCCGGATGATGTCCCTTGCTCTCCCGAGGCGTCAACCGGCGGCGTAGCCGAGGCGTCAACCGAGGCGTCAACCAGCGACGTAGCCGGGGCCGGGGCGGCAGCAGGCTGAGTGCGCTCACCATGCTCCACGGCCTCCTCCACGAGCTCCTCGCTGTGCTCCACCTCCGACCACCGGATGCCGAGCCGATAGAGATACCAGATGCCCAGAACGGTCACCGGAATGAAGGTCAGGATGTGGTAGCCCGTGGCGAAGCTCACGATGCGGACACTGTCGACGCCGTACGCTCCCAACGCCACCCTGGCCGCCGCCTCGAACGGACCGAAGAAGCCGGGGCTGGATGGGATGGCGACCGCGAAGCCGATGACCGCCTGGACGAACATGGCACCGATGAAGCCGGGCTCCCGAATACCGAAGGCGAGCAGGCCGATCCAGACGGAGGCCGCTATGCAAAGCCACACGGCCGCGGACCAGAGGAGGGCCCTCGAGAACACCCAGGGGTTGTGAAGCGCCCCGAGACCCCGGATGAAGGAGGCGAGGATCCCGATCACGCGCTCGGTGAGCGATGGCGACAGAAACCGTCCGGCCAGTTGCTCCACGAGGTTCAGGGTGCGTTTCGGCCAGCGGGCCATCGCCCACAGGACCAATAGCGCGAGACCGAACAACACGCCGGCCGTCACGGCCACACCCCTGAGCAGTGCCGTGTTGCCCGCGGCGAAGTCTCCGTACGAGACCGTGAAGACGAGGAACGCCCCCAGGATCACCGCGTCGAACACGCGCTCGACGACGAGCGAGGCGAGGGATTGGGAGATCGGGATCGGCTCGATCCGCGAGAAGCTGTAGGCTCGCGCGAACTCCCCGAGCCGTGCCGGAAGCACGTTGTTCGCCATAAAGCCGATGCATACCGCGGCGAATCGGGAGGCCAGGGTGGAGCCCGGGAAGCCCGGAAGCAGGAGGACGTGCCAGCGAAACGCACGCAAGAGGAACGGGACGGTCGCCACGACTACCATCGCCGCCAGGAGCCAGACGTCAGCGTCCCGAACCTCGGCCAGCACGGCGGAAGCCGAGACGTCACGCAGCACCCAGGCCAGCAGCGCCACCGTGATAACCAGGCCGAACAGGGTCTTGAAGCGGTGGGCCTTCAGCATGCGGCGTTTCGTTTCACGCCGGCCAACCCACCGCGTCCGGCGGCGCCAGAGCGTTCCGCGGTGCTCAAGCGTGCCGCGCCGCGGTCACGATCTCTTTCATCTCTCGCACGGCGCGTTCGATGCCGACGAAGACCGAACGGCTTACGATCGAGTGGCCGATGTTCAGCTCCTCGACTTCCCGGATCGCCGCGACCGGCGCCACGTTCTCGTAGGTGAGGCCATGCCCGGCGTGGACGGCCAGGCCCGCCTCTCGGGCTGCCACCGCGGCGTCACAGAGCCGTCCCAGCTGAGCCTCCGCCCCCTCCAGGGTACGGGCGTTCGCGTACTCGCCCGTGTGCAGCTCGACCGCATCCGCCCCGAGCGCCGCCGAGGCCCGCATGGCGTCCTCGCGAGCGTCCACGAACAGGGCCGTCCGGACTGCCTGTGCACGCATCTGGGCGACGGCGGCGAGCAATCGGCCGCCCACCTCTTCGAGGTTGAGCCCGCCTTCCGTCGTGACTTCCTCACGTTGCTCCGGCACGAACGTCACCTGCATGGGCCGCCAGTCCTCGGCGAAGCGAAGCCCGCCCTCCTCCGCCGCCAACTCCAGGTTGACGCCGGTCCGGACAGTTTCCAGCAGCAGGCGTACATCCCTTTCCTGGATATGCCGTCGATCCTCGCGCAGATGGACCGTGATCCCGTCGGCTCCGCCAAGCTCCGCGAGCACCGCCGCTCGGACCGGGTCCGGCTCGTCGGTCTTTCGAGCCTCCCGCACCGTCGCCACGTGATCGATGTTGATGTAGAGCCTCAGCGGCTCATTCATCGCTCGGCCTCCTGTCCGCTTGGTCAAAGCCCGCCGGGTCGAGCTCCGCCGCCAGCCGGTCGCGAACCGCGGGCTCGAGACGATCGCCCGTCAGCTCGAGGAGCTCCAGCCCGAGCCCACGATACAGGGCCGCTCGCCTCGGGTCGAGAACCTCCAGGTGCGCGGCCACCGTGCGGACGTCTCCGCGGGCCACGGGCCCGGTCGTGCCGTCGCGCAGGCCAAGCTCTCCCAGGTTTCGCAGCGCAGATTCGGCAAGGGGCAGGAGGGCCTCCAGCTCCGCGTCCTCGGACGCGCGCCGCAGCGAGTCTACCGCGATCCGAAGGCATGCGACGAGGTAGTTCGACGCGAATACACCGGCCGCGTGATAGTGCGACCGCCCCTCCGGCCGGACGACATGCGTCCGTCCTCCCAGACCTTCCGCGAGCTCGCCTCCGACCCGCGTCGCCACCTCGTCGCCATCCACCCCGAACCACACACCCCGAAACGCACCGCGCGAGGGGGCGGCCACAGCAACCAGCGGATGCCACGCCGCGACAGCTACGCCCCGCTCCCGCCACGGCGCGAGCGCCTGGGCGGAATGCACGCCGCTCGTGTGAAGCACCGCGCTCGGCGTCAGGTCCATCGACTCGCTCCACTCCCTCGCCACCGCGGCAAGGTCGTCATCCGGCACGCAGAAGATGACGATCGGATCGCCATCGGCCCCGATCTGGCTGTCGAGGGACTCGCAGAACGAAGCTTCGGGCACGCGGGTGACCAGATAGGTGACACCGAGGAGATCCCGAAGAAAGGAAGGCCGATCCCGGGACCGGCCCACGACGGTTATCGTCGAACCCGACGCGTCGCTGAGGTCTGCAGCGAGCGATAGGCCCACGCGCCCTTCGCCCACGATGACGATCGGGGGGCTCACACCGCGTCCGCGCTCGTGACGTGCACGCCCTGCTTCCGGCGCCATCTGCCGACCACGGCAGCGGGGACGCGCGCCGTCAGCTCGATGCTGTCGCCGTTCTGCCGGCGCTCCAGCACCTCCCCTTCCCGGTACACCTCGGCGAGGGTGCGGCCGTCCTTTGCCTCCAGAGTGATGTGTACCACGGGGCGATCCGTCCGCATGCGCTCGCAAAGCGCGGAGCGGAGCGGATCGAGGCCTCCCTCTTCTCTTACCGTGGTCAGGACGTGGGGCCCGTACAGCGCCGCGGCGCGGCTGCGGAGCGCGGACTCCTCATGGTGGGTGAGCTGATCGACTTTGTTGAAAGCAAGCAGCGCGGGATCGCTGATCGAGAGATCCCGGAGCACCTCGTTCACAGCCTCCATCTGGTGTTCCCAGCTCGGCGACGACACGTCCACCACGTGGACCAGGAGATCGGCCTCCGCGATCTCCTCCAGCGTGGCACGGAAGGAGGCGACGAGATGGTGCGGCAGCTTGCGGATGAAGCCCACCGTATCGGTGGCGAGCGCCTGGTAACCCTCCCCGAGATCCACGACGCGCGTGGCCGAATCCAGCGTGGCGAAGAGGCGGTCTTCGATGAACAGCTCGCGGCCGGAAAGCGCCTGAAGGATCGAGGATTTGCCGGCGTTGGTGTAGCCGACGATCGCCACTCGGAACTCATCCCGGCCCGCCTTTCGTCGCGTCTGCCGGGAACGGGAGATCCCCTGCAACTCGCGCCGAAGTCGCGCGATGCGGCGGTCGATGAGTCGCCTGTCCGTCTCGAGCTGCTGCTCACCCGGGCCCCTGGCGCCGATTCCACCGGCGATCCGAGAGAGGTGGGTCCACATGCGTTTGAGCCGCGTCCGCATGTACTGGAGCTGGGCGAGCTCCACCTGGACCTTCGCCTCGGCGGTCCGGGCTCTCAGGGCGAAGATGTCGAGAATGAGCTCGGTACGATCCATGACCCGCACACCGAGGCTCTTCTCCAGAGCCGAGCCCTGCGCCGGCGACAGATCGTCGTCGAAGATGACGAGCGAAGCCTCCTCTTGACCTAGCAGCTCACGCAGCTGTTCGGCCTTCCCCCGCCCGATGAAGAGAGCGGGGTTCGGTGACTTGAGTCGCTGCACGAGCTGGCCGACGACGACGGCGCCCGCGGTGTCGGCGAGACGGACGAGCTCCTCCAGGTGCTCGTCCACGACCTCTTCCGACTCATCTAGCGGCGGCGCCGCGACCAGAATGGCGCGCTCGGGTTCGCTTCCAATGTCGATCATCTAAGCATCATACCTGATCTTCGACGTCCGGTTCGGCGTCCCCTGTTCCTGGATCGTCTGCCGCACCTCGTTCGCGGAGGCGTTCGAACCGGCGCAATCGCGCCGCCATCTCGGCCTCACGGCCCTGATCGCCGGCGTGATAGAAGCGAGATCCGGCCAGCCGCTCCGGCAAAAAGGTCTGAGCGGCAACGCCGCCGGGCTCGTCGTGATCGTATCGGTAGCCGCTCCCGTAGCCGAGCTCCTTCATGAGCCGGGTGGGTGCATTCCGTACGTGCATCGGAACCGCTTCCATGGGCGTCTCGCGAGCGGCTCTCCGGGCGCTCGA
>JAUWDL010000070.1 GCA_030608825.1 Gemmatimonadales bacterium | reverse complement strand
GGCAGCCCGTGCGCCGCGAGCAGGCCGAGGCGCTCCTCGGAGGGGCCCTCAAGACGGTCGAGGGGCTCCCCGTCCTGTCGGTGTACGCGCGGGCGGCCGGTGCGGTGCCGGAGGTGTGGACGGCTCAACAGCTCGCCTCGGGCCACCAGCTCAACCTCCGGCAGACGCCTCTCGGCGGCGATCGGTTTGGCGATCTCGAGGAGGGTGGAACCGAGAACGAGCGGGACGAGCCGGGGGCCGATCATCCGGTTTCGGAGATGGAGGCGAGGCCACAGCCACAGCAGCAGGCTTACTACGAGACGCTCCAGTCCTTGCTCGTCGATGGCTTCCTGATCGAGGCGAGGGCTCCCCTCTCTCCGGACTCTCTGCGCGTCCTTCTCTCCCGGCTCAGGGACTGAGGACGCCGCCGGTCCGCGCCGATGCCGCCACCGGTGCCGCAACCGCGAGGTCTGGCGGTTCGCCCCGGCACCTGCGTAGGGTGAAGTCCAGGTCGGCCTGCACGGCCGCCGTCAGTGCGTTCGGCCGTGCGCGGCGGGAGGAGCCGGGGAGATTGCACGACTATCCCGTATGGTCACAAGGAGGCCCAATTGAGCGATGACCGAATCGCGTCCTACGCGAATCCCGAGAAGCTCGTGACGACGGCCTGGGTGGCTGAGAACCTCGGTCGGGAGGATGTGCGCATCGTCGAGTCCGACGAAGATGTGCTGCTCTACGACATGGGTCACATCCCCGGAGCCGTGAAGATCGATTGGCACACGGACCTGCAGCACCCGCTGCAACGTGACTACCTGCACGCGGACCCCTTCGCGGCCCTCATGAGCCAGAAGGGCATCTCGCGTGACACGACCGTCGTCTTCTACGGAGACAAGAACAACTGGTGGGCCTGCTACGCCCTCTGGGTCTTCGAGCTCTTCGGGCACCCGAGTTGCCGGGTCATGGATGGAGGTAGGGCCAAGTGGGAGGCGGAGGGCCGCGAGATGTCCACGGAAGTGCCCGATCGTCCCGCGGGCGACTACCCGGTGCCCGATCGGAGCGATGCACCCATCCGTGCCTTCCGCGACGACGTTCTGGGTCACATGGGTGGCGGGAAGCCGCTGATCGACGTGCGCTCTCCCGAGGAGTACCGGGGAGAGCGGCTGCACATGCCCGATTACCCGAACGAGGGTGCGCTGCGCGGGGGTCACATTCCCGGCGCCGCCAACATCCCCTGGGGGCGTGCCGTGCAGGAGAACGGGACCTTCAAGCCGCTCGAAGAGCTTCGGGCCCTCTACGAGGAGGAAGCGGGGCTGTCGCCGGACGACGAGGTCGTCGCCTACTGCCGGATCGGGGAGCGCTCCAGCCACACCTGGTTCGTGCTCCACTATCTGCTCGGCTACCCGAACGTGCGCAACTACGACGGCTCCTGGACGGAATGGGGCAATCTCGTGCAGGCGCCGATCGAGAAGTGAAAGCCGGCCTGCGGTTTGCCCAGCTCCTCTCGCTCTGGTGCGCCGTGCTGATCGGCGGCGGCTGCGGCCCGGGCAATACGGGTGGCAGCGGGGCGGGAGACGGGGACGGATCGGAGAGAACCCGCGAGGAGATCCTGGCCGATTCGCTGATCGGTCGCTGGACCAAGACGGCGGGTGGGGTGGAAGCATGGGGCGCCGTGCGCTCCGCCCGCTACACGATCAACACGGTGCTGTACGATTCGCTCGAGGCGGTACGCTGGATGCGACCGCGACGGGTGAAGATGCGGAAGACGAGCCGCGGGGAGGAGGCGAGGATCGAGCGACCCGAGGCCGAGGGCCTCTACGTTCAGGTCTTCACGGGCGACACCGCCTGGGCCACGCTCAACGGACGGCCTCTCTCCCTCGAGGATCCGGCCGCGGCCGAGGCGGAGTACGTGGCCCGCGACGTCGTCTATTGGTTCGGTCTGCCGTACAAGCTCTGGGATCCCGGAGTGAACCGCCGTGCGCGGAGGACTGAGGACGGATACGAGGTGGCCGTCACGTTCGGATCCGAGGTCGGCGCGCACCCCGGCGACCGCTACTTCTACTATTTTAACGACCAGGACCCGTTTCCCGAGGAAGTGCACTACATCGAGGAGGGCAAGGAGAACCGGAGCCGTACGGTCTGGGCCGACTTCCGAGTCGCCGATCCCCTCACGTACGTGGGCGCGCGCAAGTGGTATGTCGATGGGCGGCTGACCAAGGAGCTGCGGATCGACGACGTGGGGATCAACCCGGAACTGGCCGACTCGCTGTTCACCTCACCGGGATCCTGACGGGCGACATGAGCGCGAAGCACCGGGAGTTCGAATCCGAGGCGCTCGTCCACATGGACGTGCTGTACGGGCTGGCGCTGCGCTTCACCGGCGGCGACGACGCGGCGGCCCAGGACCTGGTGCAGGACACGCTGCTGAAGGCTTATCGGGCCTGGGACAAATTCGAGTCCGGCACGAACTGTCGCGCGTGGCTCACCACGATTCTCCGCAACACCTTCATCAACGACCTGCGCCGGCGGCAGGCGCGGCCCGCTCCCGTGGAGTACGACGAGGTGGCCGAGCGGTCCGTGTATCCCCAGCTGCACGAGGAGGATGCGGAGGGCGGCTTCTTCGATCGAATAGTGGATCAGGAGGTGATCCGCGCGATCGAGGAGCTTCCGGAAGACTTCCGCGTGCCGCTTGTCCTGGCAGACCTCGAGGGGATCGGCTACCAGGAGATCTCCGAGCTACTGGAGATCCCGGTCGGCACGGTCAAGTCACGCCTCTTCCGGGCAAGGCGAAGGCTGCAGCAGAGGCTGTACCGATACGCCGTCGAGATGGGCTACATCCGATGAAGCCGGACCTCGCGGGTTCCTCGCCCGCAAGACTCGCAGCGACGGGAGCCAGGCGATGACGAACGATGAGCAGCCACCCGGAGATGCGGTGAGCCCGGAAGGGGGAGGGACCTCGGATGAGCTGAGCTGTGAGGAGGCGGCGCGAAACGTCTTTGAGTACCTGGATGGGGAGCTGCCGCCGGACCGCAGTGAGAAAGTGCATCGCCACGTGGAGATGTGCCGGCGATGCTACCCGTACTTCAACTTCGAGCGGGCGTTTCTCGACTACGTTCACGACCGTGGGATGAGGCCGGCGCGGTCGGCGGAGCTCGAGGAGAGATTGAATCGACTACTTAAGGACCTCGAGGACCGAGAGCGGTAATTGCCGGTCGGTTTTTGCCTCCCTAATATACCGCGCCGTTTCCGGGGCTCACGGCCCCACACTCGCAATCAATCCAGAGGAAACACGGAGAACGCATGAGTTCCAGCGCGCGTGATCGCCTCGGCCGTCTCCTGGAGGCACGAGGGCCATCCGGCTTCGAGACGGAGGCGGCGTCGGTCTGGCGCTCGTTGGCCGATGAGTTCGCCGATCGGACTTGGAGCGACGTCTACGGAAGCAGCTTCGCTCAGGTAGGGGATGGTGGTCGTCCCAGGGTGATGCTGGCCGGTCACATCGATGAGATCGGCCTGATGGTTCACCACATCGACGATCAGGGCTTTCTGTACGTCAAGGAAGTCGGGGGTTGGGATCCTCAGGTGTTGGTGGGCCAGCGGGTGGAGATCCTCGCCGCCGGCGGGGCCGTCCCCGGGGTCATCGGCCGTCGGGCCATACATCTCATCGAGCGCTCGGACCGAGAGAAGGCCGTGAAGCTCAAGGATCTGTGGATCGACGTCGGCGTGACGAGCGGCGAGCAGGCGAGGGAACGGGTGGCGGTCGGGGATGTGGCCGTGATCCGTTCCGATACGCTCGAGCTCGGCACCGACCTCGTGGCCGCCCGTTCGATCGATGACCGGATCGGCGCGGTCGTCGCGCTGGAGGCGCTGCGTCTGGTCGCCGAAGGCGAGGCCGCCGCGGACGTGATTGCCGTGGCCACGACGCAGGAGGAGGTCGGATACGCCTCGGGGGGTGGGGCGCGCACGAGCAGCTTCGAGCTGGCTCCGGACGTGGCGGTCGTGATCGATGTCACCCACGCGACCGACCACCCGAGTCTGGATGCCAAGGAGCACGGCGAGATCAAGCTCGGCGAAGGCCCGGTCCTCTCCCGTGGAGCCGTCGTGAACCAGGTCGTGTTCCGTCGCCTCGTGGAGGCCGCCGAGCGTGAGAAGATCCCGCACCAGGTTCAGGCGTCCCCGGCAGGGAGCGGAACCGACGCGGACGCGATCTTCACCTCGAGATCGGGGGTGGCGACGGGGATCGTATCGATCCCGAACCGGTACATGCACTCGCCGAACCAGATCGTGTCGATGGGGGATGTCGAGCAGGCGGCCGCGCTGATCGCGGGCTTCATTCGTGAGCTAGAAACAGACACGAGCTTCATCCCGATCTGACCCGTTTCGCGCCGGGGGCGCCGACCACAGATGCCAGCCACAGCCAACGTGCCCAGCCGCGCCGCCGAAGACTATCTCAAGGCGGTGTACAAGCTGCAGCGCAGCGAGTCGCCGGTTTCGACGACGGCGCTGGCGGGTAAGCTGGACCGGTCGGCCGCGTCCGTGACCAACATGGTCAAGAACCTCGCCGACCAGGGCCTGCTGGAGCACGTGCCCTACCACGGTGTCAGCCTCACGGAGGCCGGGGAGGTCTCCGCGCTTCTCATCATCCGCCGGCATCGGGTGATCGAGCTCTATCTGATCGAGAAACTGGGATACACCTGGGATACGGTGCACGAGGAGGCGGAACGCCTCGAGCACGCGGTCTCCGATGAGCTGGTGGACCGGATGGCCGCCGCGTTGGGCAATCCGGATTTTGATCCGCACGGCGCCCCGATCCCGACGTCCGAGGGGACGATCTCCGAGCGCCAGCTGCAGAAGCTGTTGGACATGCAGCCGGGTGAAGCGGGCGTGGTACGCCAGGTTGCCGACAACGACTCCGGCCGACTGTTGCGGCTTGCGAAGCTCGGCCTGCGCCCCGGAGCGCGCGTCGTTCGCGGCGAAGACGCGGCCGCCGGGGGACCATTCCCGCTGAACGTCGAGGGCGAGGCTGTGTCGCTGGATCCCGACCTCGTCGAGGCGGTCTTCGTGGAGCGGTCCGATGGCTAGCGAGCGGAAACTCAAAGCGGACGGAGATACCTGGAGCGTCCGGCTCGGAGAGACCTCAGAGCGCGAGGGCTTTCGAACCCTGCTCTTCTTCTGCGTGACGACGAATCAGCGGCCGTACCGGGTGGTCGAAGTGCCCGAGAACCGCGTCGCGGACCAGGAGAACGTGAACGAGCTGGACGATGGGGCTCTGGAGGAGCTCTTCCGAACCTCGTGCTCCATGGGGTATCCGCGGGACTTTGAGTAGCGTGGGTCGCGTCCCCTGTCTCACGTAGATCTCCACCTCCATTCCATCGCCTCGGATGGCACGACGTCGCCCGCCGAGGTGGTGCGCCACGCCGCCTCCGCGGGCCTCGCGGGCATCTCCCTGACCGACCACGACACCTTCGATGGGCTGGACGAGGCCGCCGAAGAAGCGCGCCGGCTCGGCCTCTCCTTCCTTCCCGGCGTGGAGATCTCTGCCAACGAGCCCAACCGCTCGGTGCACATCCTGGCCTACGGCATGGATCGAGAGAACAGGGATCTGGCCGACTTCCTCTCGGCGCTCAGCTCGGATCGCGTGCGGCGCGCGCGGGAGATGGTGCAACGGTTCAGAGCGCTCGGCGTGAAGCTGGACTACGAGGCCGTGGAGCGAGAGTGTGGCCGGGCCGCCCCGACCCGGGCTCACGTCGCTCGAGCCCTGCTCGCGGAAGGCCTGGCCCCTGACCTGGATGTAGTCTTCCGGCGCTGGTTGGGGCGGGGAAGGCCGGCGTTCGTCGAGAAGATGCCGACACCGCCCGCCACGGTGTTCGAGCGCGTGCACGCGGCCGGTGGCGTCGCCATCCTGGCCCATCCGGGCCGCTCGCACGGCGAGCGAGAGATCGTCCGTTGGCGCGCCGAGGGCCTGGACGGCGTCGAGGTGCTTCATCCGCTGAACAGAAACAACGTCAGGGCCCGGCTCCAGTCGCTCTCCCGCCGCCTCGGGCTCCTGCGCAGCGGCGGTTCCGACTGGCACGGGCCATCCGGCTACCAGGCCGCCATCGGCTCCCAGAGGGTGCCTGAGGCGTGGATGGAGACGATCCGCGAGCGGGTGGCGGATCCCGGCTTCTAGGTGGGGCGCCTAGCCTGCCTGGTCCACGGCGTCGAGGGTCGCCGCCTCGCTCAGGGCCTCCTCGGTCACCGCCGGCTCGGGCTCTGAAGCGCCGAGTCCGACCTCTTCGTGCTCGACCAGCCAGCGCTCCGCGTCGATCGCCGCCATGCAGCCGGTTCCGGCCGCGGTGATGGCCTGCCTGTACACGTGGTCCTGGGCATCGCCGCAGGCGAACACACCCGCGATGTTCGTGCGCGTCGAGTCGGCGGCCGTCCGGATGTAGCCGAGCTCGTCCATCTCCAGCCAGCCCTGGAAGACCTCCGTGTTCGGTGTGTGGCCGATCGCCAGGAAGAAGCCCTTCACCGCGAGCTCGGAGGTCTCGCCTGTCCTCACGTTCCGGATCAGGGCTCCCTCGACTCCATCCTTGCCGAGCACGTCCTCGACGACCGCATCCCAGACAACCTCGATCTTCTCGTGGGCCAATGCCCGATCCTGCATGATCTTCGAGGCCCGGAGCTCGTCGCGTCGGTGGATCACGTAGACACGTGACGCGAAGCGCGTGAGGAAGAGGGCCTCCTCCATCGCGGAATCTCCGCCGCCGACGACGGCGACCTCCACGTCCTGAAAGAAGGCGCCGTCGCAGGTCGCGCAGGACGACACGCCCCGACCCAGCAGCCGCTCCTCGTTCTCGAGCCCGAGGTACCGGGCGGAGGCGCCCGTCGAGATGATCAGCGTCTCTGCGGTGAC
>JAUWDL010000064.1 GCA_030608825.1 Gemmatimonadales bacterium | reverse complement strand
CGAGGCCGAGACCGATCAGCCATCCCAGAGTGACTCCGAGCCCATCCATCGCCCGCTCGAAGTTGCGATAGATGGAGCCGAAGAACCCCCCGCGGTCGCGCTCCATGACGTGAACGCGCGTCACCGGCCGGACTCGAGCTTCGGGTGCGGGCGCCAACGCGGGAGCCGATCGTGGAGCGAGCGGGACGATCGACAGCAACTCTCCGGCGATCCGAGGAGTGCCGTGCTGCTGGACGTCGCCACCCACTTGGAGGATGTCGCCCTCGATGGATGCGTTGGGCATCAGGTGCAGGGTGCCGTCGAGGACGAGCACGTCTCCCGCGACCGTTCCGTCGAGGCTCAGCTCGCCGTCCAGCAACGCGAGGTTCCCCCCGACCGTACGATCTGTGGCGATGGAGTAGGAGTCGTGCACCACGAGCGCGAGCTCCTCGTGCGCGTCCGCGGCGTCCTCTCCGAGCCGGTTCAGCGCGGCGCGCAGCCTGTCCAGCTGTTCGCTCAGCTCTCCGAACGAGAGTCGGCCCGGAGCGATGGACACGCCTCCGTTGGGCCCTTCGACCGAGACCTCGGCCAGGGGTGTCGGCGGATCCGCCAGCTGCACGACCGGAGCGAGATCCACGACGGAGCGCAGCGCTTCCTCCAGAGTCTCGGCGGCTGCCTCGTCGGCGTCCGCCGGCGCGGACCAGTCGCGCAGGGCACCGGCGAGATCCGCCGCGGAGAATACGGCCGGGCTGCGGAGCAGCTCCCGCCATGCGCTCTCGAGTTCACCGCCGGGCTCGTACGTGGCCCGCTCGACGCCATCGATGTAGACCTTCCCCCGCTCGAGCCGGAAGCTGCGGGTCGCCCCATCGGTGAGGCCCAACGTCAGGATCGCCTTGTCGCCCGACATCGAAACGGACGCGACCATCGCCTCCTGTGCGTCGGCCTCCGGAGCTTCCTGAGTACCCAGGTGGCCCACCGGCGAGAACAGAACGCAAGCGGTGCTCGCGACGGCGACGACCGCCAGCGTGTAGACTCCGTTCCTGGCCTTCTCAAACCTGTTGATCATCCTATTCCCTTTGACCTCTTCCAGTGTTTCGGTCTCAATGCTCGTTCTCGATATTCCGGGCCCAGGCTCGCCTACGCCGCGTGGCGCAGCCGAAGAGGGGCGGGCTGCATGAGCCGCATCATCGCTCCGGCGGCGCTGACCGTGACCAGGCTCAGTGCCGACAACAGGAGGATCGCTCCTTCCATGCCGATCCGTTCCGAGGCCTCGATCACCGACCGCAGGACGGACGAGCTCCACAGCAGACTGCCGATCGCCATCACCACCTGGAGCGAGAAGTCTCGGATCTGCTGGACCACCAGCCCGGAGAGGCTCATTAGGCTCAGCTCAGGCTGGCTGGTGAGCCACAAAGCCATGAGGCTCGTCGTTGCCGCCAGCGCGAGACTCGCAGCCGCAAGCGGTACCCAGCGCTCACGCGTGACCGTCCACGCCCTGGCGTACCAGGGTGCGCGCAGCGAAACGCGAGCCATGACCTGCTCGGCAAACCTCGGGCTGGGCGCTGGATGGGCGAGGCCGGACAGCGCTTCATCGAGGGCACGGAGAGACTCGACCTCCCGGTGGCACTCGGCGCACTCGCCGAGATGTGCTCGAGCCGCTCGCGGCCGGGCCGGCAGGCCGAGCGCGAACGTCTCCACCTCGTTGGGTGTCAGGTGTCTCCTCGGGTTTGCGGCTCTGTCTCTCATGATTCCCTTTGTTGCTGCGCTTTCGCTCGTTCTTCCTTACGAATGCCCACAGGTAGAAGTTTCACCCATCAGGACCCACTCCGGACGCTTCATTCCAGGAGATGTTGGAGTTGCCCCTGGAGCTCCTTTCGAGCCCGGTGGATGTAGGTCTTCACCGTCCCCAGAGGGACATCCATGATCTCCGCGATCTCCTCGTACGAGCGGCCCTCTATGTGCCGGAGGATGATGGCCGATCGATACTCCTGTCTCAGCTCGCCGATCGCGACCTCGATCTCCGAGCCGATCTCGCGAGACTGAAGCGCGTCATCCGGCCGCTCCTCCATCGACTCCACCGTGATCGCCGTGGCGGCCTGGAGCTCGGCGGTGACCGCAGACGGCGAGCCGTGAATCGAGACGGTATCCAGCCGCTTCTTGCGCAGATGGTCGATCGTGAGGTTGTACGCCACTTTGAAGAGCCAGGAGGAGAACTTGTAGGATGGGTCGTAGCGCCCGAGGTTGTTGAAGGCTCGGACGAACGCCTCCTGCGCCAGGTCCTCGGCGAGCTCCCGATCCCGGACCATGCGGTAGATGAGAGAGAACACAGGGCGCTCGAACCGACGGAGAAGCTCGACAGCGGAGCGCTCATCCGCCCGCTTGCAGAGTTCTACGAGTTCCGGGTCACTCTTTTCCCTGTAATCCACGGGCCAGGCGCATGCCGGGTGCGGCCGCTCTAGACGTGGCGCGGCGCGCTAAGGTGATTTCGCACGAACAGTAGAGAATGGACGAACGCCGCGACAGCAGAGTAGAGCCGACGGCCGCTTCCGCCGAGACCCGATGGGTCGGGGTCATCTCCGACACCCATGGCCTTCTACGTCCGGAGGTCTTCGAGGCGTTTCGGGGCGTCTCTCACATCCTTCATGCCGGCGATGTGGGGGACGCGATCATCCTGGAGGATCTGGCGGCGCTCGCTCCGGTTACCGCGGTATGGGGGAACATGGACGGACCCGAAATCCAGGCCGTGACGCGGGAAGAGGCGGCCGTCGAGTTGGTGCGAACTCCGATCGCCGTGATTCACGGGCATCAGCTCAGCGACTATGGGCGGCTTCCGGCCCGCTTTCCGAAAGCTCGCGTGATCGTGCACGGTCACACGCATCTGCCCTCCAACGACCGGATCGACGGCACACTGGTCCTCAACCCCGGCAGCGCCGGGCCTCGACGGCCGGGCAAGCCCGTGACGGTGGCCCTCCTTCGGCTGGATCCCGACGGCGTGCGTGCCCGGCACGTGCACCTCCGGACGTGACGTTTCCGCGAGGCTCGAGCAGAGCTGCGTCTCCCGGACGCTACTTCTGGCAGGAAGCACAGAGGAAGGTGCTCCGTCCCGCCTGAACCGATCTCTCGACCGGTTGGCTGCAGCTTCGGCACGGCTCACCCTCACGGCCGTACACTCTCAGTTTGTGCTGATAGCTGCCGGAGCTCCCGTTCACGGCCCGGAAGTCCCTGAACGTCGTGCCCGCAGCCTGCAGGGCGTCTCGAAGGACGGCGCGGATCGACCGATGCAGGGCGGCGATCTCTCTGGCCTCCAACGAACCCCCCGCCCGCTCGGGGTGGATGCGGGCTCGGAACAGGGCCTCGCTCGCGTAGATGTTTCCGATCCCCGCGATCCGCTTCTGGTCGAGAAGAGCGTTCTTGATGGGTGCCCTCGTGCCCTCCAGGGTCGTCTCGAGCCGGCGGGCGGTGAAGCTGGGAGCCAGCGGCTCGGGACCAAGGGAGCGATCGAGAGCCGCCCATTCCTGGGGTTCGAGCCAGCGGAAGCCTCCCAACCGCCGCACGTCGTCGTAATAGAGATTCCGGCCGTCATCCAGCTCGAAGACGGCCACGATGTGCCGGTAGAGAGAGCTATCCGGTCGCTGGTGTCCCAGAGCGAAGCGGCCGGTCATTCGAAGCTGGGTCTGAAGAACGGCTTCGCCGTCGAGGCGGAAGAGCAGGTTCTTTCCGCGGCGATCGACGCGGCAGATTCGGCGGCCCTCCAGTTTCCTGGCGAGGGCTCTGGCGGTTGGGAGGTTGAGGACGAGGTCGCGGCGGCGAATCCGCGCCTTGCGAATCGTGCGCTCCCGAAGCTCGGCATCGAGGTGCCGGCGGATGATCTCGACTTCCGGGAGCTCCGGCATCAGCGTCGAATCCCCGAGCCCGGCCAGCGCCTCACGAGCTGGAGTGGGTGACCGTGCCTATGTCTCGCCGCCAGTGCTTGTTCTCGAACTCTATCGCGCCTGCCGCCGCCCGGCTCCTTTCGCCGGCTTCCGTGAGCGAGTCGCCGATCCCGGTAACTCCGAGCACCCGCCCGCCCGCGGTCACGAGCTGTCCGTCCCGGGTCGCCGTCCCCGCGTGGTACACCCGCAGCCGCTCCGACTCGATCCCGTCCGGAACGGTGATCGGGAGACCGCGGGGGTAGCTTTCGGGGTACCCGCCGCTGGCGAGCACCGTGACGAGCGCGAAGCCCGCCGGAGAGGGAAGCTGCCAGTCGGAGAGACCCTCGCCTCGCGCGATCGCGGTCATCGGCTCGACCAGGTTGCCCCGGGTAAGAGGAAGCACGACCTGCGCTTCGGGGTCACCCAGCCGACAGTTGAACTCCAGCACTTTCGGGCCGTCTGGCGTCAGTACGAGCCCTACGTACAGGAAGCCTCGATACGGGATACCCCGGGCGGCAAGCTCCTCGAGAACGGGGATGGCCACGGTCCGGCGAACCGTCTCGACAAGCTCGCTCCCGATGCCGGGCACCGGTGCGAAGGCTCCCATGCCGCCCGTGTTGGGTCCGCGATCTCCTTCCTGCAGACGCTTGTGATCCCGAGCCGAGACGAGAGGCACGGCACGCTCTCCGTCCGTGATGAAGAAGACGGACAGCTCCTCCCCCCGCAGGAATTCCTCGACCACCACGTCGCGCCCCGCTTCTCCGAAGCGACCTCCGAGGATCTCTTCGACGGCCCGGCGCGCCTCCTCGAGCGACTCACAGATGATCACGCCCTTTCCGGCCGCCAGCCCTGAAGCCTTGACGACTACGGGCGGCTCGAGCTCCTGAAGATACCCGGCGGCCCGCTCAGGGTCGTTGAAGACGCCGAAGGCTGCGGTGGGCACCCCTACGTCACGCATGAGCTCCTTGGCGAACGCCTTGGAGGACTCGAGCTGCGCCGCTGCTCGTATCGGCCCGAAGATCGGCAGGTCGCGGTCGTCAAAGAGGTCGACGATCCCGTCCGCGAGCGGGACCTCCGGACCGACCACCGTCAGATCGACCCGCTCGTCCGCCGCGAACGCGGCCAGGGACTCGAGGTCCCGGGTGTCGACCGGCACGCTGGCCGCAACCGCTTCAGTCCCGGGGTTGCCAGGTGCCGCGAAGATCGTCCCCTCAGGCAGATCTCGTCGCAGCTTGTCGGCGATCGCGTGCTCGCGACCCCCTCCGCCGACGACGAGCAGCTTCACGAGTCCGAAGAGCCCCGCCAGGCCTTGGAGACCCGGTCGCGCATCCGGTCCACGGCAGCGTCCACCTCGTCCAGGATCTTCTGTGCCGAGTCCTTGTAACCGGAGAGCGCCTCGGCGAGGTCTTCACGGTACGGCCGCTCATCCTCCGTCCCGCGCTCCGCGTACTCACCCGCGAGGATACGCTCGTAGGTGCCGCCGTCTATCCAGTCCTTGAGTTCCGCGACCCTCACCACGGCGAACGGATGTGTCAGGCCAAGGACGTTGAGGACCTTGTAGACCGAATCCAGGAGTTCGCCGCCTTCGCGGTACTCTTCCGCCTGCGCCACGAACTCTTCCAGGTTGAGCGTCTCTCCACGCATGCCGCCGGCCATGTGCATCAAGCTGCGCATCGAGGCGTCCGGGTCCTGTACCGCCAGGAGGCCGGCCCGGTCCGACGACAGCTCCGATTTCCGGTACCACTCGAGCAGCGCGAACAGCACCGGCCGCACGGCCAGGCCCGCTAGCGGATACCGGAAGACCGTGAGACTGAGCAGGATGACGAGCAGCGTTCGGTAGAGGACGTGTCCGCTGAGGATGTGCCCGACCTCGTGGCCGATCACGGCCTCCACCTCGTCCTGGCCCAGCAGCTCCACGAGGGAGGAGTTGAGGACGATGAACGGCTTGCTCATGCCGACCGCCCCCGCGTTTACGACCGGCTTCTGGGAAACGAACAGCTCCGGAACCTCCTCCGCATCGAGTACCTCGCACACCCTGAGGAGGCTCTCGTGCAGGTCCGGATACTGGTTCTCGGTGACCTTGACGGCGTTGGCCTTGAAGGCAAGGAGCAAAGCTCGCTCTCCGAACATGCCGAACACCTTCCGCAGGACCATGTCGAAGCCGGGGATCTTGCGGAGCGCGTTCAGCGCCGCTCTGTCTGCCGGGTGCTCCCATGCGATCGGACTTATGTTCGTGAGGACTCGCCTCTGAACGCCACCTGATTGGATGCTGCCGCTCTCCATCTCTTCCTCCTTAAGGCGCGCCTGCCGCGCACGTCCCGGTCAGCTGCGACCACCCATCGATGAGGGGTGGAAACGCAGCCGGCCTCCGAGAACGCCTACGGCGTGCGTGAGGTGGCGGTTTCATTCGGCGGTTCGTCTCTCAAGCCTGGTCGAGCGCGCCCCCGAGGTCCGCGATCAGGTCGTCGGCGGACTCGATGCCGACCGAGAGGCGCACCAGCCCGTTCGTGAGACCGATCTTCTCCCGCACCTCCTCCGGGACGGAGGCGTGGGTCATCTCGGCCGGGACGGAGATGAGGCTCTCCACGCCGCCAAGGCTCTCAGCCAGCTGAAAGATGCGGGTGGAGGCAGCGACGGTCCGGGCTCGCTCGAAGGAGCCCGCATCGAAGCTGATCATCCCGCCGAAGCCATGCATCTGGCGCCGAGCCAGCTCGTGCTGAGGATGCGTCGGGAGTCCAGGGTAGAGGACGTGCCTGGCCGCCGAATGCCCGACCAGGAACTCGGCGACCCGCTCGGCGTTCTCGCAGTGGCGCGTCATGCGTACATGCAGCGTCTTGATGCCTCTGAGCACGAGCCAGCAGTCGAGCGGGCCCGGCACCGGGCCGCTGATTCTCTGCTGGTCGCGAATCCGCTCGCCGAGCTCCCGATCCCCCGTCACGATCGCGCCGCCGATGACGTCGCTGTGCCCGTTCAGGTACTTCGTGGTGGAATGGACGACGATGTCTGCCTCGAGATCCAGCGGACGCTGCAGGAAGGGTGTCGGGAACGTGTTGTCCACCGTGAGGAGCGCACCCCCTTCATGCGCGATCTCGGCGCATGCCGCGATGTCC
>JAUWDL010000257.1 GCA_030608825.1 Gemmatimonadales bacterium | reverse complement strand
GGGACGGAGGGCGTGCGCGCGTTTTCGCTCGAATGATCCGCGTTGCCTGAGCTTCTGATCTGGATGTACTCGACCAGCCAGCCGCACTGGTCGATGCCCGCCGGCTCCGTCGCGCGCGTCCGCGAGGCAATGGGCGAGGAGTGGACGGTTCGGACCATCGAGCACGAGATCGACGCCACGGGGGACGGGCCGCCCGCGACGCCTCAGCCCGTCCTGGAGGGGATCGCCGACGCGGAGGTCTACTTCGGCTTCGGGATCGCCCGCGACGCCTTCCGGGAGGCGGGACGTCTGCGGTGGGTTCACTCGGGGGCCGCGGGGGTCGGAGGCTCCCTCTTCCCGGAGATGATGGAGAGCGAGGTCCTGCTCAGCAATTCAGCCGGCATCTACGCCGAGCCGATGGCCGATCAGGCGCTGGCGATGATGCTCTACTTCACCCGCGCTCTCGACGGGGCCGTGGCCGGGATGCGGTCAAGGGAGTGGCGCAGGGAGGCCATCGTGGGTCCGGGCGGAGGCGTGACGGAGCTTGCGGGTGCCGTGGTCGGAATCGTGGGATACGGAGGCATCGGACGCGCTCTCGGGCGTCGCGCGAGCGCGCTGGGCATGAGGGTCTGGGCTCTGCGCCGCAGCGAGCCCACGGGCGAGCAGCCCGAGGAGGTGGAGTGGATCTCGGGGGCGAGCGGACTGGAGAAGCTCCTGCGCGGAAGCGACTACGTCGTCCTTACCGTGCCGGAGACCTCCGAGACGACGGGCCTGGTCGGCGAGCGGGAGCTGGCCCTGATGCCGCGCTCCGCCGTCTTGATCAACGTCGCGCGCGGTCGCATCCTTGATGAAGAGGCGCTGGCTGCCGCACTGGGCGCGGGCCGGCTGCGCGGCGCCGGGCTCGACGTGTTTCGCGAGGAGCCGCTACCTCACGACAGCCCGCTATGGGAATTGGACAACGCTCTTATCACACCGCACATCGGCGGGACGTCCCAACGGTTCTGGGACCGCCAGACGGAGCTGATGATCCGAAACATCGGCAACTACCTGGCGGGCCTCCCGCTCGAGAACCTGGTCGACAAGCGACTTGGGTACTGACGACGTGAGATCCGGCCGCCATCTGCCAGGACACCAGGGAAAGGCGATCGTCCCATGATGGAGAACCTCATTCGAGCGGCCGTCGACAGGGGCGCCTCCACCCTGCACATCAAGGCGGGCGACGTCTTCCGGGCCCGTATCAAGGCCGACCTGGTCAAGCTCTCCGAGGAACCCTTCACGAACGAGGAGGTGCACGACCTCACGCTCACGCTTCTCCCGAACCAGGCCCTCAGGGACAGGATCGACGAGATCACCGACCACGACTTCGCATGGGAGCTGCCGGATGTCGCGCGCTTTCGCGTCAATATCCTCAGGCAGCGCGGCTCCTCCATGATCGTGATGCGTGTGATCCCCTGGGAGGTGCCGGGTTTCGAGCAGTTGGGCCTGCCGGATGTGCTCGCCGATATCGCCGACAAGCCCGATGGGCTCGTGCTCGTATCGGGCGCCACCGGTCAGGGGAAGAGCACCACGCAGGCGGCGATGATCGATTGGATCAACCGGAACCGGATGAAGCACGTCATCACCCTCGAGGATCCGATCGAGTACTGGCACGAGAACATCCAGAGCACCGTAACCCAGAGGGAGATCGAGCACGACACCGAGTCGTTTCGGACCGGGCTGAGGTCGGCCCTCCGCCAGGACCCGGACGTGATCCTCATCGGTGAGATGAGGGACGTCGACACCTTCGAGACGGCCTTCGAGGCGAGCGAGACGGGTCACCTGGTGATCTCGACGATGCACGCCAACACGACGATCGGGGCGATCACGCACCTCCTCGCGATGTTCCCGGATTCCAAGGAGGGGCTCATCCGCCGCCGCCTCGCCGACAGCCTACGCGCGATCATCTCACAGAGGCTCCTCAATGGGCTGGACGGCGTCAGGATCCCCGCAGTCGAGGTGCTGGTCGGAACGGCCGCGGTCCGTGACGCCATCCTTCAGGGAGAGGTCCAGCAGGTGATCCTTCGTCTCATGCAGGACGGAGAGGCGTACGGCATGCAGACCTTCGACCAGCACCTGACGAAACTGGTCAAGGAAGCGTCGGTGAGCTTCGAGGCCGCGAAGCAGGTCGCGAGCAACCCCGCAGATTTCGAGCTCTTCCTGCAGACGCTCGCCACGGACGAACCGGAGGCAAAGGACGCCGCTGATTTCGTGTCCCGCGACTACTTTCCGGGCGATGAGTGATCCCGCGAGGAAGCCTTGGCTGAGGTCTCCGCGATGCTGAACGGCGTACTCCTCCCGGTCACCACACCGTTTCAGGCGCAGAACCTCGACCTGGACGCCGAGGCGTTCACGACCAATCTGCGGAAGTGGGCGGAGCATCCGATCGCGGGGGTCGTTGTCGGAGGCTCCACGGGAGAGGCGCCGCTACTGGAGCTTCAGGAGCTGGTGCGGCTCGTGGATCTCGGCCGCTCTGCCCTGCCGGCGGACGTTCTCCTCGTCGCCGGCACCGGGCAGGAGTCCACCCGAGGCACCGTGAGCGCCTGCCGGATGGTGGCGGAGCGAGGGGCGGAGGCGGTGCTGGTTCGGCCGCCCTCCTATTTCCGGGCCCAGATGACGCCGGAGGCCCTGCGGGAGCATTTCCTGGAGGTGGCCGAGCGCTCGCCGGTGCCCGTGATCCTGTACCACGTGCCGAAGTTCGTGCCCGTCGATCTCGTGCCTGATCTGGTCGGTCGGCTGGTGGAGCACCCCAACATCGTCGGCATCAAGGACTCATCCGGAGATCTCAAGAACCTCGGTGCGCTGACCGAGGCTTGCGCCGATCGGGCGTCGGTGCTCGTCGGCAGCGGATCGCACCTGTACGCGGGACTCGAGCTCGGAGTGACGGGCGGGATCCTGGCGGTCGCTCTGATCGCACCCGGCGAGAGCTGCGCGGTGATGGAGGCCTGGAGATCGGGTCGGGCGGCGGAGGCCGGAAGGGTGCAGGAGGCGCTCGGTCCGCTGAACCGCGCCGTGGTGGGCGGGACAGGCGTTCCCGGCATCAAGCATGCCCTGGACCTGCTGGGCTACCGCGGCGGAGTCCCGCGCCCGCCGCTGCTTCCGCCGACGGCCGAGGTCCGCGAGAAGGTGCGGGCGGCCCTGGCGCGGGCCGCGTTGCTGCCGTCCAGCACCGCCGATGAACCCGAGGCCGCGACGGCGGCGGGAGGTCAGCGTGTTCGGTGACGGCGCCCGCTGCGTCGCCGTGGTCGGGGCGCAGTGGGGAGATGAAGGGAAGGGAAAGATCATCGACGTCCTGGCCGAGCAGGCCACGATCGTGGCTCGCTACCAGGGGGGCGCGAACGCCGGCCATACCGTCCACGTGGGAGAGGAGGAGTTCATCCTCCACCTCATCCCCTCGGGCGTCCTCTACCC
>JAUWDL010000106.1 GCA_030608825.1 Gemmatimonadales bacterium | reverse complement strand
GTAAGCCGGCGCATCGTCGAGCTTTCGACCGGGCGAGTGATCGAAGTCGCCGAGGGGGATATGCTCGTGGGCGCGTTCGGGCGCCGTGAAGCCACGCTGGAGGCGACCGGAGACTGGAGCCGGATCGGCGATGATGGCGCGTGCGAGATCCTCTCGGGCGGCGGGCTGATCGGCCGCGAGGTCTCCAGGTCCATGCTGGAGCCGCCTCTCATCCACCTGCGGTACCGAGGCCACCCGACTCGCCGGGGGGTGAAGGTGACGACGCACGACTTCGTGCCCGCCTGCGAGCCCCGGCGCTTCGAGCTGCCGGTCCTGCTCATCGTGGGCACGTCCATGTCGGCCGGGAAGACCACGACCGCCCGACTACTCATCCGTCAGCTGAAGCTGCTCGCCCCGCTGAGGGTCATCGGAGCCAAGCTGGCCGGCGCGGCACGCTACCGCGACGCGCTCAGCATGAAGGACGCGGGCGCCGATTTCATCTTCGACTTCGTGGATGCGGGGCTTCCTTCGACGGTCTGCCCGGAGGAGCTGTACCGGTCACGGCTGGAGAACCTCCTCTCGAGAATGGCCGCCCTGGAGGCCGACGTGGCCGTCATCGAGCTCGGCGCATCTCCCCTCGAGCCTTACAACGGCGCCCTGGCCTACGAGACCCTGAAAGACAACGCGCGCCTGACCGTCCTCTGCGCATCCGATCCCTACTCGGTCATCGGCGTGATGAACGCCTATGGAACGGAGCCCGATTTCGTGACGGGCCCCGCGTCGAACACCGAGGCGGGCGTCCGGTTGGTGGAAAAGCTCGCGGACGTGAGGGCGGTCAACCTGCTGGACCGGCGGACGCGTCCGGCACTGGGCAGGCTGCTCGAGGAGAAGTTGGCGGGCACGCTGGTGCAGGGAACGTAGGGAACTCGGAAAGAACGCGGCTTGCCGGACGCGGCCGGCCGGAGTCGGCCCGGGATCAGCTCTCCAGGACCCAGACCAGAGTCTGGCCGTCCTCGTGTGCGATTCGGACGACCTCCAGCCCTCGGCCGTCGCGTCCCGGTCCGATCGCCAGGCTGGTCGCGCCCGATATCGAATGCGTGAGGTGCGGCTCGGCGCCCTCGAGCTCGCCCAGCATGATCGAGATCCGGTCGTCCCGGTGATCGTAGACGATGCCCCGAAGAGGAAAGCCCCGCTCCTGTTCCTGGGCCCCCAGCTCGGGGCTATCGATCTCGATCAGCGTTGGGCGTTGGGCGTTCCGCTCGGTGAAGTTCGCCAGCACGGTCGCCCAGAGCTCCCTCGGAATCTCGGGGTAGGTCATCGTACCGTTCCCTCAACCGGTTGGCCGGTCCTGGACACGCCTAGCCGCCGAGACCGTACTGTGATACCGCCTTTACGACGTCGGTGGTGCTGACCACCCCGACGAGCCTGGCGTCCTTCGTCACGAGCACCCGGTGGATCTCCGCCTGGAGCATGAACTCGGCGGCTTCCTGGACATCCGTCTCCGGCGAGAGCTCGCAGAGTTGCTCGGTCATGACCTCGGAGACCACGTGCTCCTCGAGGACGTCCCACTCGGGGCTCGTCGTCTTTCGGAACCGCTCGTCAACCTGGGCACCCGCGTCCGCCCAGAACTCCTCGAAGTAGGTGGAAGCCGGTTCGTCGCCCCGGGACCAGCGTTCCTCCGCGCCAGGCTCCGACCAATCGGCACTCTCCTCTCGCAGTGTCGGAGGGCCGGGGTTCGAGGACACGAAGTCGAGGACGTCCGTGACCGACGCCACTCCCACGATGCGCTCGCCGGATATCACCGGCGCGCCTCCGATATGTTCGGTGGTCAAGAACTCCGCCGCTTCCCGGAGTGTCATGTTCGGGGTCAGCGACTTGATCTGGACCGACATGATGTCGTGTAGCCTAACCATCGCTTTCCAGCCCTTCGATCGCTTCTGCAGCGTTTTTCCCTGTGTTCGCGTTAGCCGATCTCGAGCACGGCTGAACCACGAATACGTCCCGCGCGCAGGTCGTCCAGCGCCCGGTTGGCTTCCGCCAATGGATACGAGCTGACCTCCGTGCGCACCCCCGCTCGGGGAGCGAGTTGCAGGAACTCCTCCCCATCCCGTCGTGTGAGGTTGGCGACCGATCGCAGGACTCGCTCGCCCCAGAGGGCTTCGTAGGGAAACGCCGGGATCTCGCTCATGTGGATTCCGGCGCACACGACGGTTCCCCCTTTCTCGACGGCGGCGAGCGCCCGGGGCACGAGCGAGCCGACGGGTGCGAAGATGATCGCCGCCTGTAGTGGCTCCGGCGGCGCCTCCTCGGACGATCCCGCCCATTCGGCGCCCAGCTCGAGCGCGAAGCTCTGTCCCTCCGCGTCACCCGGACGGGTAAACGCGAAGACCCTCCGCCCCTGATGGACCGCGACTTGCGCGATGATGTGCGCCGCCGCTCCGAAACCGTACAGGCCGAGGCGCTCTGCATCTCCCGCCATGACGAGAGAACGATAACCGATCAGACCCGCGCAGAGGAGCGGTGCGGCCTGCCGATCGGCGTAGCCGGTCGGAATCGGGAAGCAGAAGCGCGCGTCCGCGACCGCATACTCGGCGTATCCGCCGTCGATCTGGTAGCCGGTAAACCGCGCCGCATCGCACAGGTTCTCTCGTCCCGATCTGCAGAATCGGCACTCGCCGCACGTCCATCCCATCCACGGCACGCCGATCCGGCTTCCCGGCTCGATTCCCTCCGTCCCCGGCTCGACCTCGAGAACCTCGCCCACCATCTGGTGTCCCGGGATCAGCGGCAGCTTCGGATCCGGGAGATCTCCGTCCACGACGTGAAGGTCGGTTCGGCACACCCCGCAGGTCCGCACCCGTAACAGAACTTGACCGGACCCGAGCCGTGGCCGCTCGACCTCCTCGAGTCGCAGCGGCTGCCCCTGCTCCGCCAGGACCATCGCCTTCATCGTGCGATGGCTTTCCCCGTCATCTCGCGGTGCCGAAGGGCATGTTGATAGAAACCGTCGTTCCCTCCACCTCCGAGCTCTGGATCGAGAGCTCGGCGCCCACGTGCAACGCCCGCTCCCTCATCTCCAGCAGACCGAGGCCTCGCCCGGCCCGCTCCAGCTCGGCGTCGACGTCGAAACCCGTTCCGTTGTCGTGGATCTCCGCCGACACGCCGTCGGGCCCGCGCAAGATGCGGACGTCGACGCGCCTCGCTCCCGCGTGGCGGGCGGCGTTGCCCAGCGCTTCGCTCACGATTCGGTAGAGGGCGAGGCTTCCCCCTGACGTAAGGTCGGACTCGATCGAGTCGGCGTCCAGATGAATGTCGACCCCGCTCCGCTCCGAGAGATTCCTGACCTGCGCGGCCAACGCCGGGACGAGGCCGATCTCGTCGAGCTCCGGCGGGCGCAGCTCACGCGCGACCTGCCGAATACTCTCGAGGGCTTCGATGAGAGCCTCTCGAAGGTGGTCGAACTGCCCCTCCTCCGCATCGCCGAGTCTCCGTCCGGCAGCCCGAAGATGAAGGAGCACGGCTGCCAGTGACTGAGCCGTCTCGTCGTACAGCTTTCGAGCCACCCAGCGCCGGGCGTTCTCCTCCGACTCGAGCGATCGGACCGTGACCTCGCGCTGCCGGCTGCGGTACAACTCGACGCGGTCCAGCATCCGGTTGAAGAGGGTGACGAGCCTGCGCATGTCCGTGTCGGCGAGGGACGACATGGCCGCCCTGGTCTGCAGGTCTCCTCGCTCGACACGCTCGGCCGAGGCCTCGAGCTCCCTCAACGGCTGGAGCGCCAGACGCGTGAGGAGCGCGCTGCACGCCGCGCCGACCACGACGGCCGACGCCCCGAGGATCGAGGCCCACCTCGCAGCCTCCGCCGCGGATACGCCTCCGAGGCGGGCCAGGAGAAGACCGCCTATGAGGACTGCGACGGCGAGGATGACGGCGTTCGCCACGAGGATCTTGTAAAACAGGGGAAGGCGAAGGAGTTTGTCTGCCGGTCCGGGCGGCGTCGGAGCGGCACGGGCTCGGTCGAGCGCGACCGGTTGCCCATTGGAGGCGCGGCCCCTCGGCGATTTCGAGTCGGATTTGATCAAGGTCTGGCCGGCCGTACTCACAGTCGCCTCGAGGATGCCTTTCCTTCGAAAGGGTTAGTGACGACAATGTGGTACGTGAGCCGGCCGATGTCTGTCGGGCTCCGCTGGAATGGTGGCGTAAGGAAAACGCACGACTGGTGTAGGGAATTTCTCTACCGGAACGTGGAGCGAACCCGCGGGAGAGGCGTGACCGACCAGATTGAGGCACACGACTGCGTGGAGATCTTCCGGGCTGCCCCGGACGGGATCCTCGTGATAGACACGAACGGGAAGATCGTCGGAGCGAACCCCCAGGCCTGCCATCTCTTCGGCTACGGGGCGGACGAGCTGCGGGGTCTCGACGTCGAGACGCTCGTCCCGGACCGTAGCCGCGCCGCACACTCGGCGCACCGGGCCGGCTATTCCGACGACCCTCACCCCAGGCCCATGGGCATCGGGCTGGAGCTGCTGGGTCTTCGCTCGGACGGGCGAGAGGTTCCCGTCGAGATCAGCCTGAGCCCCCTCTCCTCCCCGGAGGGCGAGCGTGTGATCTGCACGGTCCGGGACGTGACCGAGCTGCGGCGATACCGGGAATTCGGGCGAGCAGCCCTCCGCGCCGCCGAGGAGGAAAGAAAGCGGCTGGCTCTCGAGTTGCACGACGACATGGCCCAGCGGCTGGCCGCGCTCCTGCTGCGGGTGCGCCTGGCCAGCGAGACGGAGACCCCGCGGCGACGCGAGGCTCTGCTGGCGGAATTGCGCGAGGAGCTGGTGGATACCGCCGCGGCTCTTCACCGCGTCGCGCGGGGCCTGCGGCCTCCGGCGCTCGCCGAGGCGGGGCTGGAGGCGGCGATTCGGGCCGATGTGAGAAGCCGCCTGGCCGACACCGATCTGGACGTGGAGCTGGATCTGGACTCCGTCGGGGAGTCGCTCGACGAGGACCAGAAGCTGGTCATCTACCGGATCCTGCAGGAGGCGATATCCAACGTGGTCCGCCACGCCGACGCGTCGCGGCTGAGCATCGCGCTCGTTCGCGACGGCGATCGTGTCCTCGCCGGGGTCGAGGATGACGGACGGGGCTTTGTGGTCGAGGAAGTCGACGTTCTGGCGGGGAGGCTGGGGATATTGGGAATGAGGGAGCGGGCGGCCTCCGTCGGCGCCAGGATGTCCATTCGAAGCGATCTCGGCGAAGGCACGCGGCTGGACGTGGAGCTGTCCGTCCTTGAGGAGCCAGGGAACAAGGACGGTCGCTCGCGCGGGGGAAGCCGATGATGCCTGAGCCGATCCGCATCCTGCTGGCGGACGATCACACGATGTTCCGTGCCGGCCTTCGGGCGCTCCTCGAAGCCGAGCCCAACATCGAGGTCGTGGGGGAGGCCGCCACCGGCGACGAGGCGGTCGACCGAGCTCGCACCCTCCGGCCGGATGTCGTGCTTATGGACCTGTCGATGCCCGGTTCGGGCGGACTCGAGGCGACCCGTCGCATCGCGGCGCTCGAGCTCGAGAGCCGTGTGCTTGTGCTCACGGTGCACGCCGAGGAAGAGTATCTGGTGCCGGTCGTCCAGGCCGGGGCTAGCGGCTATCTGACGAAAACCAGCGCCGATCGCGACCTGATCGAGGCGATCCGCATCGTCGCGCGCGGGGAGGTCTATCTTCCGCCCCAGGCGACGAAGCTGCTGCTGCAGGAGTACAAGGCCGCGGAGTCCGATCCAGACGCGCCCAGCCTCAGGCAGCTCAGCTCCCGCGAGCAGGAGGTTCTAGCCCTGACGGCCGAGGGCTACAGCTCCCGCGAGATCGGGAAGAAGCTGTTCATCTCGGGGAAGACCGTGGACACCTACCGATCGCGCATCATGCAGAAGCTCGGCCTCA
>JAUWDL010000098.1 GCA_030608825.1 Gemmatimonadales bacterium | reverse complement strand
GAAATCCGGAAGAGACCCCTTCGAAGCGCACGAGGGGGCGCCCGCTGGCCTCTCGGCCGAGGAAGGTGAGGATCCGGACGCCGCTTTCCCTCGTCCGGACTCAGAAGCCGCCGTTGAAGACAAACTGGAAGAACCAACTCTTGTCCGGTCGCTGTAGCGGATTGACGATATCTCCCTCGAGGAGTATCAGACCGAACAGGTTGAGCCGGAGGCCGAAGCCGACGCTCGTGTTGAAGTCCCGGGAGCATCCCGACACGGGACGGCCTGAAGCGTCGAACTCGGTCTCGCAGCCGAAGAAGCTCGGTTTCAGGTCGTTGGTCCATGCGACGCCCGCGTCGAAGAAGGCGATGAGGTCCAGCGGCGGGAAGGCGCCTCGGCCGAGGACGCCCAGCGGCCCGAGCAGGGGCAGCCGTGGCTCGAGGTTGAACACCGCCACCTTGCTTCCGAGCAGATCGTCGATCTCCGTGCATGCGTTGATCTCCCCGGGCTGGAAGTCCGGGAAGGTGCACTCGTTGACGTTGAAGCTGCCGGTATCGTAACCGCGAACGAGCGACGACCACCCCACGTAGATCTGCGAGAGCCTCGGGTCATCCGCGTCCTTGCCGTAGCGGCCGGTCGTCATGCCCCGGAAGGCGACCGTGAACGGGAAGACCGGCATGAAGTACTTCCGGTAGTCGAACGTGAAGTTGTAGATCTGGATCGACCCGATCGCCGGCGAGACGTCCAAGCGGTAGCGCTGGCCGAGCACCGGACCGTTCCCCCCGAAGATCGAGCTGTCGTAGATGAGCGCCACGCCGGCCCGCCCGAGGTTCAGGGTCGAGGGCGCCGGGATGTCCACCTTCTCGTCGAAGATCTTCTGGCCGCCGAGCGTGAAGATCTCCGTCTTCAGGTCCCGCGCGAAGTCGATGCTCTGCAGTCCGCCGCTGAATTCCAGCCGCTGCACGCGGTTGAGCGGATAGGCCACGAAGCCGATCACCTGTCGGTTGATCTGGTAGAATCGCTCGGTCGTGAACACCTGGACCGGCACCCCATCGATCTCGCCGACCCCGAAGCCCGCCCTCTGGCTCACCAGCGGTATCTGCGAGAGCTGACCGCCCACGTTCCAGCGTCCGCGTCGGTTCTCGTACACGACCGAGAGCAGCGTCGAACGGTCGATGCTGCCCGCACCCGTGTTTATCTGGATGGCCGCCGCCAGGTTGCGGTTTCCGAGCATGTCGCTGAAGAAGAGCTGGGCCCCGGCGCCGACGAAGAAGCCGAACTGATCGGCTCCGACGGCGAGCGACGGCTGTGACACGAAGTCCAGCGAGAGCTTGGGGTTGTAGTCGCCGAAGTCGAAGGTCAGAGCATCAGCCAGCCCGATCCGTGGGTTCTCGATGAGCGCCAGCAGGTCGGTGGCCCGCTCCTCCGGCGGGAGAATCGCCGGATAGACGCCCGCATCCTGGCCATCCGCCGCGGCCAGATCCTCCTCTCGCGCCTTCGTAGCTTCCGCGTAGGCATCCGCCAGCGCCTCGTGGGAATCCGCCGTGTAGATGTTCCAGCGGAATGGGCCGTGCCGGTACACGCTGTACGCTATCTTGCCCGTTCTGCTCGCCACCGAGAGCGCCGGGCTGAGGGCCGTGATTCCGGCCACCCCCGTCTGGACGTTGGTCAACTGGTCGATCTGGCCGGTCTCGAGCTCCAGCCGATAGATGTTCGCGATCCCCGTATCGTCGGAGAGGAAGATCACGAACCGCCCGTCGGGCGTGAAGGAGGGGTTGATGTTCTTGCCCTCCAGATTCGGCAGCAGCTCGATCTCACCCGTCGCCAGGTCGTAGAGGGCAAGCTGGTAGTTGCCGAAGTCCAGCCGGCCCAGGTCGCTGTCGAAACGGTCGGTGACGAAGACGATCTTCGTCCCGTCCGGCGAGAACTCGGGCTCGAGGTCCGCGAACGGATCGTCGGTCAAACGAACCGTCTCCTGGGTCTCGATGTCGTACAGCCACAGGTCGGAGAAGCCGCTCTGCATGGCCGAGAAGGCGATCCGCTCGTCCTCCGACCAGCTCGGGTTCGTGATCTCATCCAGCTCGTTGAACTTGTACTCCTCGACCCTCTTCCTCCTGTCGACGTCGATGATCGAGATCACCGGGCTGCCCTTGTTGATTCCCGCCAGGGCGAACCGGTTGCTGTCCGGATGCCAGGCTCCCGAGGAGAGGATGAACTGAAGCGCCTCGAAGTGGGGGTCGACGGCGGAATTCGTGACCTTGTCGATCGTCTCGCCCGTGTTCGCGTCCGCGAGAAAGAGATCGATCGAGAACAGCCCCGCCTCGGAAAGGTAGAGGAGCTCCTGGCCGTCCGGGCTGATCGAGGGCGCGATGTTCTGCCGGCCACCGGGCCCATCCTCTCCCCCGATGATCAGCTTCCCGTACACCTCCGGTGGATCGGTCCGCTCCACGATCGGCTCGTAGGCCTCCCACGTCGCCTCGTGCCAGTTGGCCGAGAGCGAGTCTACGGTCATTCCGAGTACCGCCTGGAACGCCCCGATCGCGCTTCCTGTCCGGCCGGCCACCTTGAGGATCCGGCCGACGATCTCGTCCCCGTACGTTCCGGCGACGTAGGACCAGAGAGCCTGCCCATAGCGGTACGGGAAGAAGCGGGGATCGTTGAGCTGGCTGATCGACGGAAGGCAGTCGCACTCGACGCCGTCCCGCATCCACATCGCGGTGTTCGGATCGATCGGTCCGACCGAGAGGTACTCGGCCATCCCCTCGATGAACCACAGCGGCAGCCGGATCGCACCGGGGATGTCGACCCCGGCCGCACCCGGACCCTGTCCGGTGACATCGAACTGGAAGGCGTGCACGAGCTCGTGGCCGAGGACGTGATCGCTCTCCGACATCGTGTTCTGAAGCGGCAGAACGACCCGGCGCTTGAGGATCTCGGTGAAGCCACCGGTCGACTCGCCCACCTGCTGGGGCGTCGTGTTGGTCTGCTCGAAGTGGGGATGCGCGGCGTAAAGAACGAGCGGCTGCCGGGCGCGGATCTCGTGGTTCATGATCCTCGAGAACCTGGAGTACCAGCGCTCCGCCATGCGGCCTGCCATCAGGGCGGCCTGCCGCTCCTCCTCGTAGAAGTAGACGTCGAAGTGCTCGGTACGGATGATCTCCCAGTCGAACGCATCGTACTGGACCTTGTTCCGTCCGAAGTACTGCGCGTTCGCGCTGGAGGCGGCGGGTCCCAGAGCCACGATCGTCACGGCACTCCAGAGAAGGAGTGCGCGAGGTGTAAAGCGCATCAGACCTCCATTTACCATGCCGGCGGCAGTCCAGATTCGCGCCGGTCGAGCAACAACCGGATCACGAGTGCCCTTCGTCCATATTCCTATGACTGGACCTGTGCGCCGCGCGTTACATCGAGCCGGCCCCGATGCCGAGATTACGGCTTTGGCCCGCACTGAACAACGTCTCACCCGAAAGAAACCGAACATGAGCGCGCGTGTTCCGGCTCGCGCCGATGGCCGCAGAAGGGCGGGAACCTGATTCCGGTGCCGTGGCTCCCATCCAACGTCGGGTTATGATCTCTCGAGGACCCGTTCGAGAAAAGACCGAGAAGAAGAAGAAACCGGAGAAGATCGAAGGAAGCCTGGAGAAGGAGGAGAGATGCAAGACGTCAGCTACGCTTTCGGCAAGACTCTGCCCGGAGCCACCTACGAGGAGGCGATCTCCCGGGTCGAGGAAGCTCTGCAGCAGCAGGGTTTCGGAATCCTGACCCGGATAGACGTGAGGGCGACGCTCAAGGAGAAGATCGGCGTCGACTTCAAGCCGTACGTCATCCTGGGGGCGTGCAATCCGGGGCTCGCACATCGCGCGCTCGTCGCGGACGAAAGCCTCGGTCTGCTACTGCCCTGCAACGTCGTCGTGACGGAGACCGACGCTGGCGCGGAGATATCCTTTGCCAGCCCGAGGTCGATGCTGGATCTCGCTGCAATCGATGAGATCCTCCCGGTTGCGGAGGAAGCCGAGCGGCTGCTGCGGCAGGCCTGCGACTCGCTCTAGCCTGCCTCGACACGCTCGGCGAGGCTCTCGCGCAGAAAGCGGAGGACCCGCGGCCAGGAGTCACGCTCGGCCGCCGCGTAGCCGGCCGCACTTCCGCCCAACGCGAAGTTCGGCGTCGCCGAGAGACCGGTGGTCGGGCGGAAAGGTCGGCCGATCGCATGGCCGGCGCCCTCGTAGTACAGATGGATCGCCGGGTAACGATGCCCGTTGGCGTCCAAACGATCGATGATCTTCTCGGCCATGTGCGTGGATGGCCAGAGAAGGTCGTTGCCGCCGGACACGAGCAGGACGGGTCCGTTGATCCTTTCCACCGGGATCCCGGCTCTCTCCACGGCGCTCTTGGCGTCCAGGCTGGCCCGGTAGAGATGGACGATGTAGCGCGTCCCGCCACCTGTAAGCTCGCGGATTCTGTCCTCGTCGGAGGTGAAGGGGACGAAATCCACCGGACGTCCGTTCCGCGACCAGGACGACCTCCGCGACCCGCTGAAATCCAGGCCCTGCCAGACGACGTGGCTGGGGACGTAGGCGACGACCGCGTGGACGACCGGATCCTCGGAGGCGATCAGGAGGGCCAGCTCCGCACCCTTCGAGGCGCCCCAAACCCCGATCCTCGACGCGTCCACCTCGGATCTTCCCTCGAGCCACCTGATTCCCCGCTCGACGCTCTCGAGAGGCACCAGCCAGAGTCCTTGCGGCAGCTCCTCCATGCCCGGCACAGGATTCCCCGCGGCGTCGGGCCAGGAGCAGTAGGCGAGAGCGAGCGCAGCGAAGCCGTGCGACGCGAGCGCGGCCGCCTTCGCCTCGGCACTCTGGAGGCCGCACTCGGAGCCCCCCAGCACAAGCAGAGCCGGGTACGGTCCGATGCCGGACGCCGGCGGAGGAAGAAAGAACGTCCCGATGAGGGCGTCGGTCCGCACCGGGACGACCTGGACGCCAGGCCTCACGATGTGCCTGACGAGCTCCGCTTCGGCCACGACCGCTCCATCCACCTCCGCCTGCAAGTGGACCAGCTGGGCGTTCGGGAGTCCTGTCGTGACCGCCGGGGCGGCGGTGTCCCTCACGGCCGACCAGAAGAGCCCCATCGCATCGAGGCCTTCGTAGGAGCCCGCCAGCGGCGCGTCGGCGGCGAGATCGATCCGGCCGTTTCTCCTGGCCGCGAACTCGGCGCTGGAGACCCACGTGCCGAGCTGCGAGGAGGCGACCATGCGGAGGATCGTCCTCTGGCCCGGATCCAGGCCGGAAACCGAGACCACCACCTCCTCGTCGATCAGCACTTCGTCGGCGGAGAGGCGGATCCTGGGTTGCCCGATGACCGGTTCAGCGCTCCACGGCGCCGCAACCATGCAGGCTGCCGCGAGGAGGAGCGGGATGGGGCCAGGGCTGGTTCTCTTCATCGGTGACAACGGCGCGTCGGCATGAATGCAATCGGCATGGGTTTCGTCCGAAGCTACGAGGCCCCTTTTTGCCGGCGCCAGGGCACGCCAGATTCCCCGAACTCGTAGCCGGGCGAGGAACGTCGATTCGATCTGAGGAGTGGAATGAGCGATACCGAGCGACCATGGGTGGACGGCATGACGATCGGCCAGGTGCTGTCGGAGGCGGCAGCCCGGGCTCCTGACGGCGAGGCCCTCGTCTTTCCCCAAGCCGCGTTCCGCTGCACCTACGCGGAGTACGACCATCTGGTCGACAGGGCAGCGGCCGGGCTTGTCGCCCTCGGCACGAGACCGGGCGATCATATCGCGATCTGGGCCACCAACTGGCAGCAGTGGCCGATCCTACAGCTGGCCAGCGCACGGGTCGGGGCAGTGCTCGTCACGATCAACCCGGCCTACCGTCCGGAGGAGCTGGCCTACGTGCTCGAGCAGGCGGACGTCCGGACACTGTTCACGATCGACAGGTTCAAGACGTCGGATTACTTCGCCATGCTCGGCGAGGCCCTCCCCGAACTGGCGGACTCGACGCCCGGCGAGCTCAACTCGGAGCAGTTTCCCGAGCTTCGTTGGATCATCTCCCTGCCGGAGCATGGCGCCGCGGGCATGATCTCGTGGGAGGAGATGCTGCGCCGCGGAGATGACCTCGAGCCTGGTGCGTTGACCGCGCTCGC
>JAUWDL010000298.1 GCA_030608825.1 Gemmatimonadales bacterium | reverse complement strand
TGCCCGTTTTCGCGCAGCTTCGCTACGACGACGTGGAGCGCGGAGCGCCGGGACGGATGGGCACCCAGGCTTTCGATGAGGCGCGATACACGGACCGCTCCCTGCAGGCCCTGCTGGGCTACGGATCGTCGACCGGCCGGGTCACCGGCACGATGGCGAGGCGCGACATCCTCTATCGGGATCCTCGGCGCAGCGTGGAGTCGACCCAGTCGCTGACCAGCCTGCGACTGGCCGGCTCGGGGTGGCTCCCGGGTCTCGGGCTGGAGCTCTCGAGCTACATGGCCCGCGAAGCCGTGACGGAAGCTGGGACGGCCGCCCGGCCGGTGCGGTGGAGTGGTGGAGTTTGGCTGGGCCGAACGTTCGAGACGGGGAGGCTCTCCGTGCAGCCGGGTGTCGCCACCGATCTGTCCACCGACGGCAGCGCCGTCAACCCGGAGATCGCCCTGGCCGCTCAACTGGGCCCCGCCTGGACGCTGTGGGGGAGGGCCGGCAGCGCCTACCGGCTTCCGAGCTTCGCGGACCTCTACGCCACATCGGCCAGGAGTATCCAGGCCAACCCGAATCTGGGGCCGGAACGGGTGGTGATCGATGCCGAGGCCGGCGTCAGTTGGACGTCGAGCGCCGGGACCGACGCCGATGATGGCGGCTCCGCGCGGGGAGGCTTGGACGTTCAGGCGGTGGCGTTCTACCGCCGGACGAACGATCCGATCGTGTGGGTGGCCAGCGCGGTCGCCTTGTGGAGTCCCCGCAACCTGGATCGGCTGACGGCGGCGGGTCTCGAGATTCGCGGAGACGTGCCGCTGGGAGATCGAGGGCCCAGGGTGGGCGGATCCTTCACCTTTCAGCGAAGCCGCCTGGGCTTCGGCGACAACCGGAACCCGATGCCCTATCAGCCCGAATTCGCGGGCGACATCTACATCGGTGGGATGGTCGCCCAGATCTGGCTCCGGGGCGCAGTCAGAATCGAGGGGAGCCGGACGACCACGCTCGCGGGCGTTCGTCGATTGCCGGCGTACGCGGTGGGACGCTTCGATGCGAGCCGTGGGTTCAGGATCGGTGCTCTCGCCCTGGAGGCCGCCCTGGCCGTCGACAATCTGCTCGACGTGCGCTACGAGCTGATCGAGCTCTACCCCGAGCCTGGCCGGAGCCTGCTGTTCCGGCTCGAGCTTCGCCGTTGACCGAGGCGGCCGGCGTGCGTCCGGCGGCCGCAACCAGAAAAAGAGAGGATATGAGATCAAGCAGGCATGGCTCCCCGGGTTTCCGCGTTGGCGGCTTCGTTTCGATCGCGCTCGGCCTGGCGACCCTCGCCGGCTGCTCCACGGACGGAGGTGACCCCACGGGGCCGGGACCGGGAGATCCTCCCGCGGCCCTGCTCGCCCTGCATTCGGTGGGCCAGACGATGCAGGGTTACGAGGTAAGCGGCGAGATCTCGCCGTCGGGCGCCGCGATCGATCTGGGCGGGCTCTTCGACGGCGATGCGATGGCCGTCGGAGGGGATGTTACGGATCTGACCGTCGTCGTGACCGAGAGCGATTTCGGAGGGGATCGCGCGCTCGTAGTGGACGTTCCCAGCCGCAACTCGGTCCCGGTCACTTTTCCGGACGAGACCGTCAACCCGTCCAAGCCCTTCGTGGTCGAGAGCCGCGGAAGCGCCTTCGTGGGTGGGCGCGCCTCCAACTCCGTCTACGAGCTGTCGATCACCGCGCCGGGGACGCCGCCCGTGGTCTTCGCCCGGGATGTCGGTGAGTTCATCGAGAAGGTGGTCGTGACGAACGACCGGGTCTTCGTGATCGACTCCAACATCGACGATGTCGACTTCACCTTCGAGCCGCTCGGAAACAGCCGCGTCGTCGTGTTCGAGATCAGCGGTGAGCTCGTGCGCGAGATCGAGCTTCCGGGCCTGCAGGCGACGAACGCGGTTCTCTCCGCCGGGCGCCTCGTCGTCTTGAACGCGGGCACGTTGGGCCCCGCATTCGAGCCGGAAGGGAACGGCAGCCTGGTGGTCATCGATCCGGTGTCCTTGCAGCTTTCGGGGCCGTTCCCGCTGGGAGGCAACGGGGTATCCATCGAAGAGGGCGCGGACGGGCGTGTCTACGTGGCCGTCACGAGCGATTTCGTCTCGATCCGGACGCTGAGGTTCGATCCCACGGGGCCGGGCTTCGTCGACGGGCCGGAGAATCCGATTCAGACGCGGGACGCGAACGGAGCGCCGCTCTCGTGCTGGGCGGCGACGGCGCTGGCGGACGGACGCCTGGTCTGCGCGACGTTCCGCTCCGAGCAGGCGGGCGAGCTCTTTCTGCTGAGCACGGATGGTGGCTTCATCGACTCCACGCCGGGCGGATTCGGGACGACCGATCTGGAGATCGTGGCGCCCTAGTCGTAGGATGCCGCGGACAGCCACTGGACCTCCGCGGGAGGGAGCCGTGCCGATCGTCACCACGCGCTGCGTGGTTCTTCAGACCTACAGCTACGGCGACACGAGCAAGATCCTGCGCCTGATGACCCGGGCGCACGGACCGCGCTCGGCGATCGCGCGCGGCGCGCTCCGTCCCCGCAGCCGCTTCGGCGGTCTCATCGAGCCGTTCGCCGAGGGCCAGGCAACGCTGTACGTGCGTGAGAACCGGGATCTGGACACGCTATCGGCCTTCGAGCTCTACCGGGAACGACAGGCGTTGGGCTCGGATCTCACCCGCTTCGCCGGAGCCTCCGTGCTCTGCGAGCTGGTGATGCGGCTGGCTCCCGAGCATCGGGACGACCGCCTCTTCGAGACCCTCGTCGATGGTCTGGATGCGCTTCTGGGTGCCTCCGAGGAGATGGTGGCGGGCACGGTTCTCGGCCGGCTCTGGCTCCTCGTTTCCGTTCTCGGTTTCGCGCCCCACCTCTCCCACTGCCTCTCTTGTGGACGACGCATTCCGGCGGGGGAGTCGGCCCGCTTCGAGTCATCCTCGGGTGGTCTGGGCTGCGATCGGTGCGCCGGCTACGGAGAGGCGATCTCGAGTGCCGAGCTGGAGACGCTGCGGATGCTCGTGACGACCGGCGACGGTCGTCCGTCCGTCAACGGTGTCCAGCGCCGCATCCTCATAGACTTCATCCGCTACCACCTCGCCGAGGGTGTGCGCATAC
>JAUWDL010000183.1 GCA_030608825.1 Gemmatimonadales bacterium | reverse complement strand
ACAGAGCTGCGGCCAAGAGCTCTCCAGGATCCCGTCGATCCGACCGAGGGCCTCTCGTCCACGCAGCTGGATACGCTGTGGCTGGTTCTGGAGAAAGCGCTGTCCCAGGAGCGCGACGACATCGCCCACGGTCTTTCCTGGCTCGCGATCATCGGTTCGGTCAGCCCCCTCCTGGGCCTGATGGGCACGGTCATCGGCGTGATGAACTCGTTTATCGGGATCGCCGCCCGCGGCAGCGCGAGCATCGCGGCGGTCGCTCCAGGTATCGCCGAAGCCCTGATCACGACGGTGGTCGGCCTCGCGGTCGCCATCCCGGCCGTCATCGCCTACAACCACTACGCCGCCAAGCTCGGGCTCTTCACGAGCGAGCTGGAGGGCTTCGCGAGCGAGTTCGTCGGCACTCTCGCGCGGGAAGGCCGGCTGTGAACCGCAGATCTGCCCGCCATCTGGGCCTGGAAGTCCAGGCCGAGATCAACGTGACCAGCCTCGTCGACGTTGCCTTCACCCTGCTCGTCATCTTCATGATCACGGCCCCGATCATCCAGGGAGGGATAGAAATCGAAGTGCCGCGTGCTCCCTCGGCGCCGCTCCAGGCGAGCGAGGGCATCGTGATCACCATCGACCGCGAAGGCCGGCTCTACCTCGACGACACCCCCGTCACGCTGGATGAGTTCGACGCGGCGGTCGTACAGGTGATCAGACGGCGCGACCCGGAGACGGTCTACGTGAAGGGCGACACCCACGTCTCCTACGGGGTGGTACTGCGCGTCATCGGCAAGCTCAAGGAGGCGGAGATCGAGGCGGTGAGCCTGATCGCCGAGCCCGAGGACCAGAGACGTGGCGGCTAGCGAGCCTTCCAGGCACGGCGCCGATTCTTCCGGCCGCCGGATCCCACGTTCGGCGGTGGTAGGCTCGATCGCGATCCACATCCTGGCCGTGGCGGTCCTGTTCCGAGCCCCCTCTTCCCTGGAGGCGGTGCCCCTCCGGACTTATCGCGTGAGGCTCGTGGCAGCGGCGGCCGAGCTCGCCCCGCGCACGCAGCGTCCATCTCCCCCGAAACCGACGGAGACGGAGCGTAGGGAGCGCCTTCCGGAGCCGACCCCGAGAGAGACGCCCACCACGGAAGCCGAGACGAGCGTGGAGCCGGAGGTCGAGCCCACGCAGCCTCCGGCGGCGGCCGAGGAGAGCGGCGAGGAGACCGTCAATGTGCAGCTCGACGGGGCGGTCTTCGCGTTCCCGAACTATCTGGAGAACATCGTCCGGCAGATCAACCGATACTGGCGAAGGCCGACCGGCGGACGCCATCTGCGGGCCGAGATCGTGTTTGTCATTCACCGGGACGGTAGCGTGAGCGATATCGGCTGGGCCCAGAAGTCGGGTGACACGGCCTTCGATCTCGAGGCTCAGGGAGCCGTGGAGGCCGCGAGTCGCTCGCTGGTCTTCGGGCCGCTGCCCGAGGGGTATCCGCGCGATCAACTGCGCGTCTCCTTCTACTTCGATCCGAGGAACTGACGTGCACCCTTTCGGCAATCGCTGGCTTCGCGGATCGACGGCGACACTCTGGACCTCCCTGGCGCTGCTCGCGCTCTCCGGTGGAGGCTCGCAGGCACATGCCCAGGAGGACGAGGGCGTGCGGCTCGGGATCACCTACCGCCCCGGATACGTCCCGGCGCTGGCTATCACGGATATCGTTACGGAGGCCCCCTTCGCGGCTGTGGCTTCGGCGATCGACTCGGTGATCGCACGAGATCTGGATTACTCCGACCGCTTCGAGATTCTCCCGGTTCCCGATTCTCTCCGGGCTGGCTCGGCCGTCAACTACGGCCTGTGGAACCAGCTGGGAGCCGTTTGGCTCCTGGAGGGCACGCTCACGGTAAGCGATCAACAGGCGATCCTCCGCGTCGGGCTGCACGATGTCGTCTACGGCTCCCTGAAGGAGGTGCAGGCCTTCACCCTGCCTCCGGTCGCGTCGCCTGACTTCCGCATGGCCGTACACCGGGTCTCCGACGCGGTCGTCGAGTGGGCGACGGGCGAGCCGGGAATGGCCGCGAGCAGGATCGCGTTCTCGCGGCGCGCTATGGACGGCACCTGGGACATATACGTGGTCGACAGCGACGGTCGGGGCGTTCAGCGCGCTACCCGTCGGAACGCGCTGGTTTTCTCTCCGGCCTTTTCACCGGATGGGGGCCACATAGCCTTCCAGTACCAATCGAACTCGGGAGACGAGTCCGGCATCTACGATCTGGAGCTCGAAACCGGACGAGCCAGCGCCGTGACGAGCGGCAGCCTCATGCACCTGACGCCGGCGTTCACTCCCGACGGTTCCCGGATCCTCTTCGCCCGTTCGGCATCGGGCGGCACAGAGATCTTCGAGGTCGACCGATCCGGCGGTAGTCCGCGTGCGCTCACGAGCACAGCGGTCGGAGACGCTCTCGGCCCCGCGATAGCGCCGGACGGAAGGCGCTTCGCGTTTACCGGAAGCGCGGTCGGCGCGCCACAGATCTATGTGCAGGAGGACGCCGGTGCGCGCCCCCGATTGATCAGCCGGTTCGTGCGAGGCGCAGACAGCTACGCCACGTCGCCGGACTGGAATCCACGGGACGACCGCATCGTCTACCAATCCCGCGTTCAGGGACAGTTTCAGATCGTGGTGGTCAACGCGGACGGATCGGAGATGAGGCTCCTGACCTCCGAGGGCCGCAATGAAGACCCGAGCTGGGCGCCCGATGGACGCCACATCGTCTTCTCCTCGGATCGGGGGGGATACCATGGACTCTGGGTCTTGGACACGGTCACGGGACGGGCCAGGAACCTCCTGCGAAACAGCGAAGACCAGCTTCCGGATTGGTCGAATGTGCTGGGATCCGATCCGTAGCGGGCCAGATGGCATGCCAGCTTGGCAACGTTGAGCAGAGGCTCTAGCTTGCAGCGAGGAGAATGAAAAAACGGCGTCGGTCCCGTCCCGCCCACCAATTGATGAAGCTCGAAACGCTGAAGGAGAAGAGTATGCGTCCAACGGCCCGCTGGACGGCGATGGCCGGCCTCGTCCTTTTTGGACTGATGGCCTGCAGCTCGAACCCCGAACCCGAGGTAGAGCCGGCGACGGACGAAGCGCCCCCGGCCGCGGATCCCGGGCCTGATCCGGCTGAGCTCGCGGAGGCGGCCGCCCGATCGTTGTGCGAACAGGCGGAAACAGCGGCACGGCGGGGCGATTACGATGGGGCACGCCGATTGTACAACCAGGCGATGTCGGAGTACGCCGGGACGGAGTGCGCGCGGAGCGCCAGCTCGGAGATCGACCGCATCGATGCCATCGAGACCCTGGAGGATCGGATTCACTTCGGCTTCGACCGCGCGGAGCTGACGGACGAGGCTGTGGCGACCCTCAACCGAAAGGCCGATGTGCTTCGCCGTCATCCCGACGTGCGGATGACGATCGAGGGGCACTGCGATGAGCGGGGCTCGATCGAGTACAACTTCGCGCTCGGCATGCGCCGGGCACAGGCCGCGAAGAACTACCTGAGCGGCCTCGGGATCGGAGAGGATCGCTTCCGTGCGGTGAGCTTCGGGAAGGAGCGACCTCTCGACCCGGGCCACAACGAGCGTGCGTGGTCTCAGAACCGTCGCGACGAATTCGTGATCGAGAACCTCGGATCCATCTGAGCATGGGAAGTGGTGGTGCGGTGAGGTGGGCGCTGATGTTGCCGCTCGTCCTTTTTGGTGGGGCATGCGCGAGCAAGGGCGATGTGCAGCAGATGGAGTCGAACATGCTGGCCGAGATCAGGGCGATCAAGGCCAGTCAGGACAGCCTGAATCGCGACCTGCGCGGTGCTGTGGTCGACAGCCTGGAAACGCAGGAGATGCGGCAGCTCCAGGGACGCTCGGAGCAGCAGCGGCAGCTGGCGCAGATCCAGCAATCGCTCGCCCAGGTCCTCGACCTCTTGGGTCAGATCGAGACGGAGCTGCAGCGGAGCCGGGCGTACGGCCAGGCCACGACGGTGCCCGTGGTCCCGGGTGGGCCGATCGGCGATGCCGGAACCGGCACCCCCGGGGGCGATGTCGGCGGCGATGATGCTGCAGCGGCCCTGTACAACTCCGCCCAGAACCAATTCAACCGCGGCGCCTACGCGACCGCACGAGCGGGCTTCGCGGAGTATCTCCGCATCTACTCCGATAGCGAGCTGGCGCCCGATGCTCAGTTCTATCTGGCGCGCACGTACGAGGAAACAGATGATCCCGCCGCCGCGTTGGCGGAGTACGCTCGA
>JAUWDL010000159.1 GCA_030608825.1 Gemmatimonadales bacterium | reverse complement strand
CGAGGCGACCGGGGCCGTGGCGATGGTGGAGGTGTCGAGCGAGACGGATTTCGTGGCGAGAAACGAGGAATTCCTCGCCTTCGCCGAGCGGGCGGCCGCCACGGCGCTTGCTGAGGGAGGCGAGGGCGCGGCGCGTCCAGGAGAAGAGCTTCTGGACCTGCCGGCGGACGCGCCCCTGCGAGCCGAGCTCGAAGGGCTGCGGGCCAAGATCGGGGAGAACCTGGACCTGTCTCGCTTCGTTCGATACCAGCCGGCGCCGGATGGGGTTCTCGCCAGCTACATTCACTTCGGGAACCGTATCGGCGTGCTCATCGAGCTGGAGGGAGCGAGCGAGTCTGCCGACCTGGCGAACCTGGCACGGGACGTGGCGATGCACATCGCTGCCAGTCGTCCATCGGGGATCACGCCGGATGACATCCCCGAGGAGGAGAGGGAGCGCGAGCGGCACGTCCTCGTCGAGCAGGCCGCGGCCGAGGGCAAGCCACCCGAGATCGCCGAGCGGATCGTCGACGGTCGCATGCGCAAGTTCTACGAGCAGGCCGCGCTTCTGTGGCAGCCTTTCGTGAAGGATCCGGATCGGAAGATCTCGGATCTGCTCGAAGAGGCGGGCCCCGAGGTGGCCGTGGCGCGCTTCGTCCGCTTCGACGTCGCGGATTGATCGCGGCTGGAGCCGATGAGAGCCGTCCGCCGATGAGAGTCGTCTGGAGATGACCGAGTCCAACGCCCTGAAGTACGGCCGCGCCGTCGTCAAGCTGTCGGGCGAGTCCCTCGCGGGAGATCGAGGCTTCGGCATCCAGCCGCCCGTCATCGAGGGCCTCACCCGGGAGATCGAGAAGGTATATGCTGCCGGCGTGCGCTTGGGCGTCGTCGTCGGCGGCGGCAACATCGTCCGCGGGGCCGAGGCCAGCAGCCAGGGAATGGACCGGGTGAGCGCCGACTACATGGGGATGCTCGCCACCGTCATCAACGCCCTCGCACTCCAGGACATGCTGGAGCGCAACGGGATCGAGACCCGCGTGATGAGCGCGATCCGCATGGAGGAGCTCGCGGAACCCTACATCCGGCGCCGCGCCCTCCGCCACCTGGAGAAGGGTCGTGTGGTGATCTTCGCCGGTGGCACCGGGAATCCGTATTTTTCGACCGACACGGCGGCGGTGCTCCGGGCGATCGAGATGGAGGCCGACGTCATTCTGAAGGCGACGAAGGTGGATGGCGTCTACACGGCCGATCCGGAGGCCCACCCGGATGCCGAGTTCATCCCCCGGATCTCGTACCTGGAGGTGATGACGCGTGAGCTGGGCGTGATGGACGCGGCGGCTGTATCGCTCTGCAAGGAGAACGACCTTCCCGTGATCGTGCTCAACATTCGCCGGCCGGGGGCGATCCTGAGCGCCTTGAGGGGCGATCAGATCGGCACCATCGTGGCAAAGGCCTAGAGGGTTCGGAAGGAGAGAGAGGGATGGCCGAGGAGAGAATGCGAGAAGCTTCGGCTTCCATGGACAAAGCGAACGAGGCGATCCGGCGGGAGTTCACGACCGTGAGAACGGGGAAGGCCTCGCCGATGATCCTGGAGACGGTGCGGGTCGAGGCCTACGAATCCATCATGCCTCTCAACCAGCTCGCCAACGTGTCGGTCCCGGAGCCGCAGCTTCTTGTGGTGCAGCCCTACGACGCCAGCATCGCGTCCTCCATCGCGGCGGCGATACAGTCGGCTGACCTCGGCCTCAACCCGTCCGTGGATGGCAACATCATCAGAGTGCCGATCCCTCCGTTGACGGAGGAGCGCCGGCTGGAGTTCGTCAAGGTGCTCCACCGGATGGCCGAGGAAGGCCGCGTCTCCGTGCGCCACGTCCGACACGTGGTCAAGAAGGATCTGGAGACGATGCAGCGGGAAGGAGATATCGGCGAGGACGACCTCCACCGGCGGCTTCACGAGCTCCAGGAGCTTACCGACAAGCACATCGAGTCCATCGACCGCCTCCTCGAGAAGAAGGAGGAGGAGGTCATGGAGGTGTGAGCGGGGCCGGCGGGATCGACGTCCGGCGGGCTTTCCGCACCTACGTTCTCGGCCGCGACGCCGGCTATGATCCGGCCCTGAAGGAAGAGCTGGCTGAATCGCGCCTCGAGCGGGGATCAGCGGCGGGATCCGCGCCGGCCTCCAGCGCGGATCCGGCTCTCCCGGCGCCTGACTCCGGATCCCGACCCTCGTTCGGCGTGCCGGTACCCGAGCGCCTTACCTTTCACCGCTCGGCGAGCCGCTGGCGCGATCTCATCCCGGGCCTCAGAAGCGGAGGAGCCTAGAACGGCCTCGCTCCTCGATCGCTTCGCAGCGCATCTCTCCCGCCGTCCCCATCTGCTCCCGCCGGGAAGCCGCGTCCTCCTGGCCGTCTCAGGCGGCCCCGATTCCATCGCCCTCCTCCACCTCGTATGCTCGCTGGCCGAGGAAAACCACTGGCGCCCCCTCGCCGCTCACTTCGACCACGGGATCCGGGCGGGAAGCGACGAGGAGGCGAGGCAGGTCGTCGACTGGACCGAAACGCTCGGCCTCGAGTGTCGAGTTGGCGCTCCTTCCCATGCCCTGTCCCCGCGGCAGGCGCAACTGCGAGCCGCCCGCTACTCCTTTCTGCACGAGGTCGCCGAGAAGGAGGGCGTAGACAGGATCGCGACCGCCCACCACGCGGACGATCAGGCCGAGACGGTGCTTTTCCGAATTCTTCGGGGGACGGGCGTGCGAGGGCTAGCCGGGATCCCGGAGCGGCGAGGCGTCATCGTGAGGCCGCTCCTGGGGTTTTGGCGGGAAGAGCTGGAGAGCTACTTGCAGGACGCCGGAATCGCGTACTTGACGGACCCATCCAACGTGGATCCGCGCTGGACGAGGGCGTTGATTCGAACGAGGGTGCTGCCCGCATTGGAGTCGGCGTGGGATGGACCCGTTCGCGAGCGCCTGGTGCAGGTGGCCCATTCCGCACGGCAGACGGATCGCGCGCTGCTGGCGCAGGCGCGCCAAGCGCTAAAACGAAGCGATGTTACGAAGGATGGGCGCGGGTTCAGGTTTGTACGATCCGGCTTTGTCGGGTATCATCCGGCGGTGCAGGCGAGAGCGCTCGCCTTTCTGGCCGAGCGCCTGAATGTGCGCTTGTCGCGCGGAGGAACGCGCGTTGCGGTGGAGTTTATCAAGGGTGGGCGAAGCGGCGCTTCGGTGGACGTTGGTGGTGGGCTCGAGCTGCGGCGCGAGTTCGAGGAGTTGTGGCTCGGAGCCTCGGCGGCCGCGGGGGTTTCGAGCACCGTGCGGATCGAGGCGCCTGGTGCGGGAGAGGGCTCGCTGGAGCTGGCCGGACAGGGCTTCCGTGTGACGTGGGCGTCCGGGGAGCAGCGGGCGGTCGGCGAGTCAGACGACGACGACCAGAACAGCTACTCGCTCGGGCAGGAGGACGCGAGCTGGCCCCTCGAGGTACGGAGCTGGCTGCCGGGCGACCGGATTCGCCTCAGGGGCGGAAGCCGCAAGCTGAAGCGCCTTTTCGGTGACCGGCGAATTCCGCTCTCGGAGCGCGGCCGAATCCCGGTGCTCTCGGACGCAGAGGGTCGCGTGCTCTGGGTTCGGGGAGTCGCGAAGGCCAGGCTCGCCGAACCGAGCAGCGACGAGCGAGAGCGTGCCCCGCTGACCATCGAGATCGAGGAGCATCAGAGAGCTCGGGATGACTGAAACCACAGCCGAACCGGACATCGTCACAGGCGTGGACATCGAGAAGCTGATGGGCGGACGCCCGATCGAGCGCATCGTGTACTCGTCGAAGGAGATCGCCGAGCAGGTCGCCCGCATCGGGGAGGAGATCACCCGGGAGTACGAGGGAGAGGCGGATCTCCTGATCCTCGGGCTCCTCAAAGGCTCGTTCATCTTTCTGAGCGACCTCGTCAGGCGGATATCGCGTCCGCTGCAGGTGGATTTCCTCGTGGCTTCGAGCTACGGCTCCGGCACCTCTTCGTCGGGTAACGTGCAGCTGCTGTACGATCCGGCGGCGCCGATCGCGGGCCGCAACGTCATCATCGTCGAAGACATCGTGGACAGCGGAAACACGCTGAGCCGGATGATCGAGGCGCTGGAGGGCCGCGGGCCGAAGTCGTTGGAGATCTGCGCGTTGCTGCACAAGCACATAGCGCCGCGACTGGCCAAGGAGCCGCGTTGGGTGGGCTTCGACGCGCCTGCCGATTTTCTCGTCGGTTACGGGCTCGACCACGCCGAGGATTTCCGTCATCTCCCGTTTGTAGCGAGCCTCTCAGAATAGGACCAACCTTCCGCGGACGCGTTCGCGGGAAGAGGTATAGGTAGAACGGATGCAAAAACCAGCAAACGGACCGGAGAACCCGGATGGGGGCCGCATGAACCGATTCCTGCGGACCGCGTCCTTCTGGGCCCTCATCGTTCTGATTCCGCTGCTGATCTTCCAGTTGATGAACAGCAACCGGGAAGCCCAGCAGGAGCTCACCTACTCCGAGTTTCGCGCCCAGGTAGAGGGCGGAAACGTGGAGAGCGTCACGATTCAGGAGGGCCGCAAGCTGGAGGGAGTCCTCCGGTCGAGCATCGAGAAGAGCGGCGTCCAGGTGGAGAAGTTCCACACCCTCCTGCCGTTCGAGGCGG
>JAUWDL010000041.1 GCA_030608825.1 Gemmatimonadales bacterium | reverse complement strand
CGATCCCTTCCCGCTCCCTCTCCTCGGGAGGCAACTCGGCATGAGTCATGGCCGCGGGATGCTCCGCCAGCGATTCCGTGCTGCCGAGGCTGACCGCCAGCTTCACGAGCTCGAGGGCGTTCAGAAACCGGAACGCACCCTTCTCACCGCCTTCGACATCGAAGGAGATCAGTGACCCCGGAGCGAGACATTGGGTGCGATAGACGCCGAACATGGGGTGATCCTCGGCCATCAAGCCCAGGTAGTTCACGCCGCGCACCTTCGGGTGGTCGTGCAGATAGTCCGCGACGTACCTGGCGTTCTTCACCTGTGCCGTCATGCGCATCTTGAGCGTCTCGAGGCTCCTCATCAGCAACCACCCGGTCCAGGGATCCGCGCCCGAGCCGATGAACGTCCTCAGCGTCCGGACCGTGTCGAGCGCCTCGGAGCCTCCCAGGCACGCGCCGGCGATCACGTCGCTGTGGCCTCCGATGAACTTCGTCGCGGAATAGAGCACGAGGTCGGCGCCGTGACGCAACGGATGCTGCCAGATCGGGCCCAGGAAGGTGTTGTCCACCATGACGATCGGAGGCTCGCCGTCCTGCCCCAGCGAGCGGGCCAGCGTGGCCGTGCTTTCGATATCGACCAGAGCGTTGGTCGGGTTCGAGGGCGTCTCGATGAGGACGACCTTGAGCGGACCGTCGCCCACTCCCTCGCGGATGCCCTCTTCGATATCGGCGATCGGTCGTCCGGCGGGAAACGGGACGGACCTGATCCCGAACTCGGGCAGGATGTGGTTGACCAGATAGTCCGTCCCGCCGTACAGCGGCTCGCTGTGCAGCAACACGTCTCCCGGCCGCAGGAAGGCGAGCAGAGCGGTGGAGATCGCCGCCATGCCGCTCGTGAACACGGCGGCGGCCTCGGCCTCGTCCCACAACGTCAGACGATCCTCGAGGATCTCCAGATCCGGATTGTTGAGACGGCTGTAGATGAGGCCCGAACGCTCGGTCGGGCCTTGCTCGCGCAGCCCCAGGGCGATCTCGAAGTAGGCCTTTCCCGCCTCGGCGCTCTCGAACACGAAGGTGGACGTCTGGAAGATCGGGGACTTCAGCGCCCCCTCCGAGAGCGCCGGATCGTAGCCGTGGCTCATCATCAGGCTCTCGGGGCGAAGACGATGTTCCCCGATGTGGGTCTTCTTGTATCGTGGGAGCTTCGCGTCGTCGCTCATCATGGCTCCTGCGCTCTCGGACTACCCCGTTGAACTCCGCTCACCAGCGGCGTGAGACGGAGGCTCCTGTCCCGAGCGTCGTAGGCTCTTTACGAATCTAGGTGGATCGAATTCGCCGGCGTGGGCGTGTGTCGCCCGGGCGGCGGCTCTGGCTGGCTATGCCGTCGCTTCCGGCGCGCCCTCCTCGGACGTGGGATCGAGCATCCGCTCGACCCTGGATATGCGAGTCAGCGGGAACCCGCCCCGCTCGGCATGCTCGTGGAGCAGGCTCTCGTCCTTCGCGATGTACACGCAGTACAGCTTCTCGGCGGAAACGTAGCTCTGCACCCACTGGATGTCGGGGCCGAGGGCTCGAAGGACATCGCAGGACTTCTGCGCGACTTTCTGGAACTGCTCATCCGTGAGGTTACCCGCTCCCGGCAAATCGCGCTCGATGACGAATTTCGGCAAGATGTTCTCCCTTCGGTCCAAGTCTATGTCGGTCTCGTGAGGCAACCCCGGCAAGATACGGAGAGTTGGCCCGCCGATGTAGTCCGGCCCGCTTGACGTTGTACCGATATATCGCTATCGTTCGTTACCGATATATCGTAACTTGATCCGACGGTCGCCTCCTCGGGCGTGTCGTCGCAGGAAAGGGAGCGAGGGATGGGCCGCAAGTGCAACGATTTCGGCTTCGGCGAGTGGGCGGCGTTCTGCGGCCCGGGCTTCGCCGCGTTCGGCCCCCGCGTTCGGAGCGGAAGAAGCCGGCAGCGCTTCGGACGACGCGGGGATCTCAAGTATGTGATCCTCAGCCTCCTCGACGACCGGCCGATGCACGGCTATGAGATCATCCGTCGCCTCGAGGAGGACTCGGGCGGCATCTACTCGCCGAGCCCGGGCTCCGTCTACCCTACCCTGCAGATGCTCGAAGACCAGGGCTCCGTGATCTCCGAGCAGCAGGAGGGCAAGCGCGTTTACCGCATCACGGATGAGGGGCGCGCGCTGCTGGGCGAGCACGGCGACCGAGTGTCGGATTTCACTGACCGTTTCTCTGACTTCACCGACCGTTTCTCGACGGGCGGCATGGGCGACCTCACTCGCTCGTTCGTTCGGCTGGCGCAGATCAGCTTCGAACGGGCGACGAGGAAGGCGGCCGATCCCGAGGCGCTCGGGAAGCTGCAGGAGATCCTGGAACGCGCGACCCGAGATGTCGAGGAGAGCTGGCCCGGACCGGGCAAGCGGGCAAGCAGCAAGGGCTAGTGTGACTTCTGAGACGGGACACTACACTGGAACGCGGATCGAGACGAAGGGAATGGGACGATGCCTGACTGGGTAATCTGGGTGGCGATAGCGGTCTTCCTGATGAACTGCCGTGGCGGCTGTCGCTTGGGAGCGAAGAGGATCCGCGGACACCGAGACCGAATGCGCGACCGCATGACCAACGGGGAGATGACGGGCATGGAGTCGCAGCCGAGGTTGGCGAGCGGACGGGAGGAGTGGCTCGGCGGGAACCCGCAGCCCCGTTCTCCCAATGCGGAGGTGAGAACGACCCGGCGAGAGACGCCGCTGGAGGTGCTCCAGAGGAAGTTCGTGCGCGGCCCCATGACCCTGGAGCAGTACGAGGCCGAGTTGGACAAGCTCGGCCGGTTGGAGTAGCCCGCGAGGGGGATCAGCTCTCCAGCTTCTGCGTCATGCAGTCGGTGAAACGGCCGAACATGAAGTCGGCCACGTTCTGAATGATGCCGCCGCGGCCGAAGGAGGCCAGCCGACCCGCCAGGCTGACGCTCTGGGACACGTCGACGTGGGTTCCGCCATTATCCATGGGCCGGAGCTTGCTGTGCATCTGCATCTTCACGCTGCCCGAGCCTCGCGCATCCTTCCCTTCGCCGTGCATCGAGACCTCGCGGTTCTCGACGTCCAGCTTGTCGAAGTGGATGGTGCCCTCGAAGGTCACACCGATCGGACCCAGCCGGAGACCCATCTCGCCGCGGAAGTTCCGGTCGTCGACCTTCTCGGTGAGCTTCGCCGCGGGCAGGCACTCCACGACGCGCTCGGGGGTGGTCAGGAAGTCCCACACCTCCTCAACCGTCTGGTTGATCTCGAAGCTCTTCTGAATCTCGATCGCCACGTGGCTTCTCCTTTTCCGTGCTTGGGAGCGGCGACCCGCGTCGGCGTCGTCCGGTCGGCGCCGAAAGTCGAGCGACGCGACGTTCGCCGCAAGCAGTCGGCGGAGTCAGACCGCTCGCATCGCCTCGGGAATCGGCTTCCGCGCGGCCGACCAGGCGGGAGGAAGTCCTCCAACCACTCCGGTGAGGACGGCCAGAGCCACGCCGCCCAGAAGCGCCACCGGCGTCGTCCTCAGGGAGAAGCTGATCTCGCTGAACGTGAGAAAGTTCGTGGTTCCCGTGCTGATCAGGTTCAGCGGCAGCGAGAGCAGCACGCCGACGATCCCCGCGACCAGCCCGAGAAGGGCCGCTTCGATCAGGAATGCCCCCATGATGCTGCGTCTCTTGAAGCCGAGCACCCTGAGCGCCGCGATCTCTTGAGTGCGGGCCGACACGGCCGCGTACATCGTGTTCGCGGCAGCGAAGCAGGCTCCGACAGCCATTACCACAGCCAGGATGTTCGCCAGCACCAAGAACTGCCGGGTGGTTTCGGCGGTCTGCCGTGAGTAGTACGCGGATTCCGTGAGCGCCCTCACCCTCAGGCGTTGATCGCCCTCGATCCGCTCTACCAGGGCTTCTGCAGCGGCCGGGGAGGCAGTACTCAACAGCACCGACGAGTAGTACTCCGCCCGCCGAAACGCACCACTCAGGTCTTCGGCGGCCCCCCACACCTCCGAGCCGAAGCTGGAACCGCCCGCCTCGAAGATCCCGACAACCCGAAAGACGAGCCGCCCGATCGTGATCTCCGATCCGAGGCGGAGGTCGAGGAAACGACCGGCGAGCTTTCGTCCCACGATCAGCTCCGCTCTGCCGGGCTCGAAGCGACGGCCATCGATAACCCTCACGTCCGGCCGGAGCCGAAACGACTGGGGGCCTACGCCGCGGAAGGTCACGTTGCTCAGCGAGCCGTCCTGGCGAGGCAGGTTGTTCAGGATGATGACCTCGCCGGCGGCGAACGCGGTCCCGTCTTCGTCCCTCGCGACACCAGGGAGAGTCATCACCTCGCGGCCGCGCTCGAGCGAGAAGAAGCTGCTCGTTTCGCTCAGAGCGCCCTCGCGGAGAACGACGACGTGCGAGGGATCCCCCGAGGCGGAGAACGCCGACGAGAGCCCCCCGGCGAGCGACAGGACGCCCATGTACACGAGAACCACGAAGGCCACCGAGGCGATCGTCATCGACGTCGTGCCGCGGCGGACGAACAGGCTTCTCGCGCTGTACTTGAGGGGCAGCTTCATCCTCGCCTCAGGCCACCTTGCGCAGCCCCTCTACGACCGAGCGCCGCGCCATCGCATAGCCCGGCACGAGGCCCGAGAGCGTACCGATTCCCAAGGCCGCGGCGAGTCCGAGCAACGCCACGTCGGACCGCAGGGTCAGCGTCTGGAAGAGCATCAGCTCGGACGACAGCTGCCCGGCAGCGAGGTGAAGCAGGGTGGCGGCCAGCGTCACACCCAGGAGGCCTCCCACGATGCCGATCACCATCGCCTCCGCCGTCAACACGCCGAGCACGTGCCCTCGCCCGAAGCCGAGCGTCTTGAGAACCGATATCTCCGTGTTCCGCTCGCGTACCGCCATGGCCATGGTGTTCGCGGTGATGAAGAAGACGGAGACGATCACGGCGAAGCCGATCGCTCCGAAGAGGAGCTCCACGTTCCCCATCATCTGCACGAAGGCGAGGACGAACGCCTGCTCCGTCTCCGCCTTCACCCGCGCCTCCGAGTTCTCGAACATCGCCTCGGCCGCCGCGATCACGGCCGGTACGTTCTCCAGATCGTCGACCGACAGCCAGAAGGTACCGACCTGACCCGGATTGCCGAGCGCCTCTTCCATGTAGTCCCGGTGGAAGAAGATCTGGTTCTCCTGCGCCTCGTCCTGTGAGTCGGTGAAGATGCCGCGCAGCACGAGGTTCAGGTCGATCGGGTAGATCTCCCCTTGCAGGAAGATCTCATCGCCTATCTCCCAGCCGTGCTTGTCGGCGAGCGCTCGGCCGGCTACGAACGACCGGCGCTCGGCCAGCCAGGCCGCCGCAGCCTCCGGCTCGATCTCCAGATCGTCGAAGACGGCGAGGAGCGTCTCCGGATCCGTCCCGAACTGGGAGAAGAAGTTCTCGCGCCTCGTGTCCTTGTAGATGCCGCCGAACCAGGAGAGCGGAGAGACGACTTCTACGTGGTCCAGACCCTCCAGGCGTCGCCAGTACGCCTCGGGCAGGTCGAACTGGAGCGAGACCGCGTGGCGCACCACGACCCGGTTCTCCGACGCCTCCGTCTCGGCCGGATCGAACGTTTGCAGGAGGGCGCCGAGGACACACAGGAGCATCACCCCCAACGTGAGGCTGGCAACGGTGAGCGCCGCCCGGCGCTTGTTCCGCAGCAGGTTTCGCCAGACGAGCTTCCTCATTCCTCACTCCCCGGGGACGAAGCTGCACCCCCCACGCTCGTGGCGGCCTCCTCCGAATCGCTCCACAGCTTGCCCTTGTCGAGGTGAAGGAAGCGGTGCGCGTGCCTCGCGGCGCGTGGATCGTGCGTCACCATGATGATCGTCTTGCCGAACTCGTCGTTGAGCCTCTCCATGAGCCGCAGGACCCCCTCCGCGTTCTCGGCGTCCAGGTCTCCCGTGGGCTCGTCGGCCAACAGGACGGTCGGGTCCGTGACGACGGCCCGAGCGATCGCCACGCGCTGCTCCTCGCCTCCGGAAAGCTCGCGCGGATAGTGGTCCTTCCGATCCGTCAGGGAGACGACTTCCAGGGCGGTCTCCACCTTGGCGCGCCGATCGGCGGAGCTCAGTCGGCTCAGCGTGAGCGGGAGCTCCACGTTCTCGTAGGCGGTGAGGACGGGGATGAGGTTGTAGAGCTGGAAGATGTAACCGATGTGACGATGCCTCCACGGCGCGAGCGCGCTCTCGTTGAGCTGGGAGGTGTCCTGGCCGGCCACGATCACCCGTCCGGAGGTCGGCCGGTCCACCGCGGCGATCAGGTTGAGCAGAGTGGTCTTCCCGGAACCCGACGGCCCCATGAGGACCACGAAATCGCCTCCGGCCACCTCCAGGTTCATCTCCGAGAGCACCTCGACGCGCAGCCGATCGCCCCCGTAGACCTTGCTCACATCCTGGATCCGGACAACCGGATCGCTCACTCGCCCCCCTTCATGCGAAGCCTCGATGTTCTGCGACGACCCGCCAGGATCTCGCCCTTGGCGATCCGCCCCAAGGCCGCTACCGAATCCGAACCCGGCTGCCGTCCTCCAGCCCCGCAGCCCCGGTCACGGCGACGCGCTCCCCACCGCTCAAGCCCGAGCGGATCTCCACGTCATCTCCCACTTCCTCTCCGAGCTCGACGGCGGTGCGCCGAACGCGGTCATCCACGACAAGGAAGACGTGGGGACCATCGGCATCCTGCAGGACCGAAGCCTTCGGCGCGACCACCATCGCCTGGCCAGCCGCCGCGCTCCCCTCCCCGGCATCCTCCTCGAGGAAGGCGACGTTGCAGCTCATGTCCGGCAGGATTCGATCGTCCCTGTCGTCGATCGTGACCTTCACCTCGACGACGGCCCTCTGGCGATCAGCGGTCGGGACGATCTGACGAAGGCTCCCGTGGTACTCTCGGCCGGGGACCGCATCCACCCGAATGACGGCCGGCTGCCCGAGCGAGAGACGCGAGATGTAGCTCTCGTTGATGTCCGCTTCCACCTCGAGGGACTCGGGGTTGGCGATCCGGACGATGGCGCCGGTGGCCTGCTGCGTGGTGAAGCCGCCGGGCGCCACCATCTCGCCCACCTCGATGCGCCGCTCGATGATCACGCCGGGTATCGGCGCCGTGATGACCGCGTACTGCAGCCTCGCCCGGGCGTTGGCGAGGCTCGCCTCGGCCACGGCGACCTGAGCATCGGCCACCTCGAGCCGGGTAGACTCGGCGTCGTATTCGGCTTGCGCGATCGCGTTCTCGGCGAGGAGCCGGGCGAAGCGCGCCTCCTGCCGCTGGGCGTCCGCCTGGTTGGCACGCGCTTCCAGCAGCGCCGCGCGACGTTGCCTCAGCGCCGCCACGAGGTCATCGCTGTCCAGGACCGCGATCGTGTCGCCCCGCTCGACCCGGTCGCCCTCATCCACGTACAGGCGCTCGACCCGACCGATGATCTTGGCGCCCACCGACGCTCGCTCGCGAGCATAGGTGTAGCCGGTGGCCGTCAAGACCCGGGAGGCCTCGCCGGGAGTCAGGACGCGCACCGTCGCGGCCTCGATCTCCGGGGCCATCCAGGGCAGCCTCGGGACGCCAACGACTGCGAGGAGGGCCGCGGCGGCCAGGAGCACGAGCCACACGAGGAGCCGGCGGGAGCGACCACCCCCACCGCGCTTCTTCGCCGCTCCCTCGCGGTCCATGCGCAGCACCGAAAGATCGGGCTCTGATCCGCCAGGTTTGTCGGTCACTTCAGTCAGTTTCGTTGGCCTTTCTCCTCACCAAGGTTGGGAAGAAGGCCTCCCTCCACCAGTCGCGACCGCAACCCGATGACCTGGCGATTCTCCCGTCAGTCATGCGCTGGCCGCGATGGGCAAGCAGGCGCGAACCGGCCGAGCGTGGCCCTGGACCCGATCTGCGGGATGGAGGTGCAGGTGGCCGGAGCGCGCCATACGCTCCGGCAGAAGAACGCGACCTACTACTTCTGCTGCTCCGGCTGCAAGGAGAAGTTCGAGCGCGACCTGACGCTGGCCGTCGACTCGTGGGCGCCGCCGGACTCCGTCAGTCCGCGATAGGAGTCAGGTCGGTGGCGACAAAGCCGAGCTCCTCATCGACCG